>JALSME010000063.1 GCA_026987955.1 Sulfurospirillum sp. | reverse complement strand
AATCCAACCTTATGTTCCCGAAAAAATTTTAAAAATATTTATACTATAGTAGCATAAATTGGTATTATATGTTATTTTTTAAAACTTAAATTCAAAGAGTATGTGTAATAAAATTGATAAATCTATTTGATTGTTCTAAATAAAAAAGCTACTATATAGCTACTGTAAGTATTTAAGCCTCTGAAACATCGTAATTTGGGGTTTAAAAAGATATGGCTCCGGATGCTGGATTCGAACCAGCGACCAAGTGATTAACAGTCACCTACTCTACCGCTGAGCTAATCCGGAATGTGTTTAACAAGGACGAAATTATAGTAAAAAAAACTCTATATGTCAAGGGTTTTAGTTGTTTTTATGAAAGTTTATAGAATTTAACTCCAGCTACTGTCTTTACATGTATATTACCCTCATTTACAAGCTCTTTTAGAGTAGAAATACTATGATCTGAAAAGCTTATTTTAACATCATCAAAACTTTGTGGTCTTTTATCAATCATATTTAGAATATCATCTTTTGTAAAGTCTCTTTTTATCTCACTATAGTCTTTTTTATATGCAATGCTTACTGGTAAACCAGTCAAGATATTTGCTAACTCTTTGAGCCTTTCCACACTAATTCCCTTAACATTATATGCTGGTGGTCTGTCAATTGTTCCAATATCAATTCTATCTGGTTTAATACTAGTTAAAACATCTTTTAGAGCTTCAAATTCACTCTCTTTATCATTTATACCCTCAACAACTAATACTTCTAATACAAGCTCTTTTGTATATATCTTTCTAAACTCTGCTATGCCTTCAATAATACTCTCTACATGTAGACCTTTTAGTGGTCTATCTATCTTTTTAAAGCATTTTTGTGTTACACAATCTAATGATAGTTTTACAATATCTATCTCTTTTAAAATATCTCTTGTATCTCTACATGTAGAGGTTGCTCCATTTGAAAGTATAAGTAGTTTTGATCCATTTTTAATAATATGAAGCTCTTTTATTAGCTTTTTTAAATATGGATAAAGAGTTGGTTCTCCATTGGCTGTCAATGTAATTACATCTATATCTTTATATTTTATTTGAGCCTGTTTTACTTCATCTACTATATCCTCTACTAATGGTGGATTTAAGATAGTATCTACAGGCTTTGCCCCTTTAAGCTCACAGTAGACACAGTCAAAATTGCATTGTTTAGTATTTGGACTTAAATCAATACCTAAGGATTGTCCAAATCGTCTTGAAGTTATTGGTCCAAATACTAAATTTGACATTATGAGATTACTGCACAGTAAGAACACCCACAAAAGCTTAGTTTTGGGTGAGATTTGAAATATAAAATTTGAAGGACTAACTTGTTAATTCGAAAACTTTTATCTTTTAAAGATTGCCTAAAACTAAGCTTCCCTTCGGGTATCAAGAGGTTTCGCATATACTTCGTTAGTTGTTCTTGAACTAACTGTAAAGTCCTGCGATCAATTGCCTTGTCTATACAAAACCTCTTGATATTGTGGGTGTTATTACTATGCAATGGTCTCATTATATTTTTGTCTGTGTTTGTACTTCTTTTATGAAGTATTTTGCATTATCAACAGGAATATCTGGTAAGATTCCATGCCCTAAGTTAAAAATATGCCTCTCATTTTTCATTACTTTTACAATCTTTTCAATGCCATCTTTGATAGCATCTTTACTGTAAAGTCGTGTTGGCTCCATATTTCCTTGAAGCACATATTTGTCTCCGAGTTTCTCTTTTGCTAGCTCTATTGGTGTTGACCAGTCAACTCCAAATACATCAAAATCACCATCTATTCTATCTAGATAGCCACTAATCCCCTTTGGAAACATAATAATAGGAATATGTGGATACTTTTCTTTTAAGTGACTCGCTATATCTTTCATATAGTTCCAACTAAACTCAAAGTATGCATCTTCTTCAAGCGCAGCTGCCCATGAATCAAATATCATAACTGCATTCACTCCACTGTCTATCTGTTTTGACATATAAAGTTTTATAACTTCGGTGACTTTTTTAAGAAGTGCATGCATAAATTCTGGTTGAGAGTATACTAACTTTTTTACAATCGCATATGTCTTAGTTCCTTGTCCCTCTATCATATAGGTAGCAAGTGTCCATGGTGCCCCACAAAAACCTATAAGTGCCTTATCAGCTGCAAGTTTACCGCGAATTAGACGAATAGTTTCATAAACATACTCTAGTTTTTCAGCTGCTTCTTCAACACACAATGCATCTAAATCTTCCATAGTTTTAATAGGCTTAGGAAAAAGTGGACCTTCACCTTTTACAAATTTTAGCTCCATTCCCATCTCCATAGGAACAACCAAAATATCACTAAAAAGTATAGCTGCATCAACTCCGAGTATATCCATTGGTTGAAGAGTTACTTCACATGCTTTTTGCGGGTCATGACACAAGGATAAAAAATCTCCCGCCTCTGCTCTTACTTTCATATATTCAGGAAGATATCTTCCTGCTTGCCTCATCATCCATACTGGAGTGTGTGGTGTTTTTTTACCAAAACATGCATCTACAAATATTTGACTCATTTTATTTCCATTTTATTTTATTTTTTTCCAACTTTACCTAAAAAGTAAAGACCTACTGCAACTGCTGTAATCGATAGTGCTAAATATAGTAAATCAAGTGGGGTATTATACTCTGAAAGCCCTACTCTCTTAAAAAATCCAACTACTAAGACCATAACGATTACTTTGGATATCTTATCTTTTAACTGATCTAGTGATGTAATAGATAAAATTTTACTACCTCTCTCTTCATCCTGCTTTGCTGTATCGATATCAGATATAAAAAGCTCATATAGTCCAAATGCAAAAATAAGCATAACTACACCTATGAGATATAGATCAACTGCTCCGATTATATCTCCCACTACTATATCATGGAACTTATCAGGATGAAGACCATTTGCATATACTTTAAAAACATAAGCAACGACCCCATATATATCAAAACTAGCTACTACAAAAAGGGTTATAGCACCAACCAGACCAAAAACTACAGCTAAAATAACTACAAATCTAGAGTTCCATAATCCCCATTCAAAAAACTTTTCTATCACTTCTATCCTTCCGTCTCAATCCACTTTTGTGCTATACGAACAGAATTTGTAGCTGCTCCAACTCTAAGCTGATCTGCTACACACCAAAGATGTAAAACATTGTCTCTACTTATATCTTTTCTAATTCTTCCTACAAAGGTATCATCTGTATCACTCGCTACTGTTGGCATAGGGTATTCATTTTTGCTTGGATTATCCAAAACAACAACATTTGGTGCATCTTTTAAAGCTTGGGCTGCTTTTTCTACATTTACATCATTTGCGAAATGAATTGTGATCGACTCACTATGACTTCTTATAACTGGAACTCTAACACATGTAGCACTTACTTCTATATTTTTTCCAAGTATCTTTTGAGTCTCATTTACCATTTTCATCTCCTCTTTTGTGTAGTCATTTTCCATGAAAACATCTATATGAGGGATTACATTTAGTGCAATTTGGTGCTGAAATACTTTTGATTCGCTATCACTAAGCTTAAATGCAAAAAAGTCTTGCATCTGTTTTACCAACTCTTCCATGCCAGCCTTTCCTGCTCCACTTACTGCTTGGTAAGTACTAACATCTACTCTTGTTATGTCAAATACATCATCAAGAGGTTTTAAAACCTGAACCATTTGGATTGTCGAGCAGTTTGGATTTGCTATAATTCCTCTGTTTTTCCATGCTCCTATATCATCTGGGTTGCACTCTGGTACTACTAAAGGAACATCTGAATCCATTCTAAAATGGCTAGTATTATCAATAACTACCGCACCTGCTTCAGCTGCAAACTTTGCATAATGAGCTGAGATGGATCCGCCTGCACTAAAAAAAGCTATCTCTACATCTTGTTCATCAAAAATTGTCTCTGTTAGTTCTAGTACGGTATGCTCTGTGTTTTTATACTCTATCTTAGATCCTGCACTTTTACTAGATGCTAACGGGATCAATTTATTGATTGGAAAATCAAGCTCACCTAAAACTCTAAACAACTCTTCTCCAACTGCTCCTGTTGCTCCTACTACTGCTACATTGTATTTTCTCATACTTCTACCTTGTATTTTTTAATTTTTTTATCTAATGAAATTTTACTCATTCCCAATATTTTTGCTGCCTCTACTTTATCATGCTTAACACTTTGCAACACCTCTTCTATCAGCTCTTTTTCCATACTATCTATACTCTTTGTTTTGTTTGTATTTCTACTATCTAAAAATAAATCTTCTAAAGTAATCTTGCTATTATCGCTTAAAATTGCTGCTCTTTCAACTACTGAAATCAACTCTCTTATGTTACCTGGCCATTTGTAACTGACTAGTTCAAAAAGTGCCTCATCACAAAACTCTAGCTCATTTAGATTGTATTTTTTACATACATCTTTTAAGATATGATTTGCAATTGGTTCTATTTCCTCTTTTCTCTCCCTTAAAGGCGGTATATTAACAGGAATAGTATTGAGCCGATAGTATAAGTCTTCTCTAAACTTGCCTTTTTCTATACACTCATGAATATCTGCATTGGTTGCACTTACAATTCGAACATCAATCTCAATCTCTTTTGTTCCACCTACCCTTGTGATTACTCTCTCTTGCAACACTCTTAAAAGTTTTGCTTGTAAACTTATGGGCATCTCTGCAATTTCATCCAAAAACAGTGTTCCACCATTGGCTAACTCAAAGTGACCTTTTTTTGAAGATGTTGCATCTGTAAATGCACCTTTTTCATAGCCAAATAGTTCACTCTCGAGTAGATTTTCAGGTATTGCTGCCATGTTTATAGCTACAAACTTTCTTTTTTCTCTTGGTGAATTTTTATGAACATAATTTGCAAACAACTCCTTACCGACACCACTCTCACCCATAAGAAGAACTGAAGCATCTGTTCTTGCAGCTTTTTTTGAGAGATTTAAAACTCTTTCAAGAGCTGGAGAAGTTGCAATAAAATCTCCATTTATCTTTTCACTATTTGTAGTTATTTTAATTTTTTTGCGTATTTTTACTTGTCTTTTTATTGCATCGACTAAAGTATCTACTTCAAACGGCTTTGTCAAAAAATCTTTTACTCCAAGTCTAACCGACTCAATAGCACGATTTAGTGTTGCATTACCTGTAATAACAATAATATCATAATGGCCATCAAGTTTTTTTATAAACTCTATACCATCCATTTGTGGCATATTTATATCTGTAACAATTAAATCCACACTGCTATCTATCTTTTTTAGTGCATCTACCGCACTTTTGTAGGTTTTTACAGTGAACTCTTTATACTCTGCTAATGCAAATTCAAGAGATTTTCTCATATTTATATCGTCTTCAACGATTACGATGTTCATCTTTTGCCTATATATTATTTTAAAGTGTTTATATTAGCAAAATCGTCTTTAAAATCTACTGTAAATTTTATGGGTATTATAGTTAACTGTGTTCTCTCAATGACGCCTTTTGTCTCAACTAGTGTCTCATTTACAACAGTTGAGCTAAAGGGATAAAAGCAAGTAAGGAGTTTATCAAAATTTCGATTTAAAAAATGCTCCTCAGATTCATACATTTTTCTTCTATCATCTACTCTACATAGATGTTCATAATCATTTTTATCTATTATTTGCATTTGAGGAGAAATGTTTTTCTCCTCAAAAACCATCATACTATCTTGTGTAACTATTTTATATGAGAACCAATAGCTCTCACTAGCAAATAGACTACATGCTAAAATGATTAATAAGCAAAAATTTCTTTCCACCTAGCACTACTCATTTTAAGTTCCATTCTTACAACAAACAGTCCATCTTTAAATGTGTGTTCTGTTATAGTTGCATCTTTAACTACACCATTTACCTGAGAAACTATTCTAGAGTCATATAAAGCTGCATTTTTGATTGTATCTTTTGCATTGATTTGAACACCATAAAGCTTCTCAGCCATTTGACGATAAGCATCTGCCATTGCTGCACGCTTTGCCAATGCCATTGCTTGTGCAGGTGATACTGTATTTTGAGGAGCAATTCCCTCTCCATTTACAGCAAAAACTCTATCTGGGTTATTGTTTAGATATATAAACTTCTCCTCTTGAAGAATCTTTTTTATATCTTCTCTATCAACCTTTTGAACAATAACCTTTGGCTCTTGCTTCATCTTAGTTTTTGCTGTCATATCTTGCTGCTTAGTTGCACAACCAGAAAACAGTAACAACATGCCCATTCCCGCAAATAGGGTAATAATCCATCTATTCATAACATACCTTTTTGTCAATTTTTAAAATAAAAGCAAAAATAGTTCCACTTTTATGAGAAGCTCTACATGTAGAGCTTCTATTTTATCAAAGAGCTATCACTCTCATCGATTTCATCTTCACTTTTTTCCTCTTTAGGACATCTTGCAATGCTTTTTACGATGTCTTTCCCACTAACATTTACAACTATAACACCGCTCGTGTTTCGTCCTGCTTTTCTAATAGTTTGCATATCTACTCGTATCATCTTCCCAGCAACTGTTAAGGCCATCATATCCATACTTTCATCAACCATAAGACAACCAACTACATTTTTACCAGTTTTTGCTGTCATCTTCATTGCAATCACACCACTACCGCCACGATTTGTAAGACGATACTCTCCAGCTTCTGTTCTCTTTCCAATTCCTTTTTCACTTACAACAAGAATTTCTTGCTCATCACTTTTAATGATGTTAGCATCTACTACCTCATCGCCTTCTAGTTTAAACTTGATTCCTCTTACACCTCTTGTATTTCTACCTTGGTCACGAGTTTTTTCAATATCAAACTTAATACACTGTGAAAGTTTTGTCATCATAAAAAGCTGTTTTACATCTTTATCAGCTATCTTAGCTGTGATTATGCTATCGTCATCGTCCAAGTTTATAGCTTTTACACCATTGCTTCTTATATTTGAGAACTCACTTAAGTTTGTTCTTTTAACAACACCGTTTTTGGTAAAAAACACTAAAGATTTCTCTTCACTAAAGTCTGTTGTAGGATTGATTGACTGTATCTTTTCATCTGCTTCAAGTTTAAGTAAGTTTACAACTGCCTTTCCTTTTGCAGTTCTACTTCCCTCTGGTATACGGTAAACTTTTAGCCAATGAAGTTGTCCACGATCTGTTACAAATAGCAGAGTATCATGTGTGTTACATGTAAAAAATCTCTCTATAAAGTCATCTTCATAAACAGTTACCGCAGTTTTTCCTTTTCCGCCACGCTTCTGTTTTTCATATGATTTTAAAGGAACTCTTTTTATATATCCTCTATGAGTGATTGTTACAACTGCTGGTTCATTTGGAATCAAATCCTCCATATCTATATCATCATAATCATCTTCTATCTCAGTAACACGAGGTGATTTAAACTTATCTTGAATCTCTAAAAGCTCAGTTTTAATAATTTCGCTAAGGAGTGCTTCGCTCTTTAAAATTGCACTCAATCTTTCGATTTCAGCCAATAAAGCCTTAAGCTCATTTTCTATTTTTTCACGCTCTAAACCTGTAAGGCGATTTAGTTTCATATCCAAAATTGCACTAGCTTGAACTTCACTCAGTCCAAATTTTTCTACTAATCCTGCCCTTGCACTTGCAGTATCATTGCTACCTTTTATGAGCTCTATAATCGCATCTATATTATCAAGTGCAATCTTGAGACCTTCTAAGATGTGTGCTTTTGCTTTTGCTTTTTCAAGCTCAAAAATAGTTCTTCTAATTATTACCGTTTTTCTATGGTTTAGGAAAAGTTGAAGAAGCTCAAGAAGTTTAAATACCTTTGGCTCTTTGTTTTCAATCGCAAGTAAAATCACACCAAAAGTAACTTCTAAGTTTGTTGATTTGTAGAGGTTATTTAGAACTATCTCACTCATCGCATCACGCTTAAGCTCGATTACTACTCGAATTCCTTCTCTATCAGACTCATCTCTAAGCTCACTAATCCCTTCTACTTGCTTCTCTTTTACAAGATTTGCAATCTGTTCTATAAGACGAGATTTGTTTACTTGATATGGTAGTTCATCTATGATGATAATATCTTTATTGCCCTTCTTCTCCATATGGATTTTGGCTCTAATTTTAATACGCCCTCGTCCTGTTGAGTACGCGTCAAAGATACCTTTTTTTCCAAAAATAATGCCTTTTGTAGGAAAATCTGGACCTTTTATAAACTCCATCATCTCTTCAAGTGTAATTTCTGGATTTTCAATCATAGCCAAAAGGCCAGGGATAAGCTCATCCATACAGTGAGGAGGAATGTTTGTAGCCATACCAACGGCAATACCACTTGAACCATTTAGAAGTAGGTTCGGTACACGACTTGGTAGAACATCTGGTTCAACCATACTATCATCATAGTTTGGTGTAAAATCAACCGTATCTTTATCTATATCTTTTAAAAGCTCTTCTGCAAGTGTTGTCATACGAGCTTCTGTATATCTCATAGCTGCTGCATTGTCACCATCAATTGAGCCAAAGTTTCCTTGTCCATCAACAGAAGGAATACGCATTGCAAATGGCTGTGCCATACGAACAAGTGCATCATAAACTGCGGTATCTCCATGAGGGTGGTACTTACCAATAACATCACCAACAATTCTAGCACACTTTTTATATGGGCTACGAGAACTGATACTCAGATCATTCATAGCATAAAGTATCCTTCTGTGCACTGGCTTTAGCCCATCTCTAGCATCCGGTAACGCACGACCTATAATAACACTCATCGAGTAATCAAGATAACTAGCCTTAATAGAATCCTCTATTTTTATAGTCTGTATATCTTGGTTACTATCAAAAATATTTTCCATTTAATAACCTCATAATTTATTTTAAATAATTATACAAAAACAACCCTTAACTTCAAAAGGGGTCAAGTCTCTACTTTAAACTTTTTATGATTTTTGTTACTCCTGTAACGCTTAATTTTACTTTTCTTGCAATTTCGCTTTTTGTGTGCCCCTCATTAAAAGCTTTTAAAATGAGTTTATTTCTCATTTTTTTGTCTGTGTAATCTGTGATAATATCCTCAAGATTAGCTTGTATTATTGGAACTCTATCATCGGAAATATCTATATATTTTGTATTTTCAATATTTTTTATACACTCTTGCTCTTGTTTACTCATAGGAATTTGCATACTTTTAAATAAATCTTTTGTAGGATAATTACGCAATACAAAACTGTTTAATAAAAAACGAGGAACTGCATCTCTAAAAATTGAGTAAGTAGAGCAATATTTGTACTCTCCCACTCTTGTACTCATATTTGCCTTGACTGGATTTTGCTCGATATACTTAAAAAGTGTATACAGATAGTTTTCATCTGCAACATACCAAGATTTAAATCTACCTTGCCATAGGTGTCCCACCCTTTTGTGTCTTTTATTAAAATAGCTTGCATACTGAGAATTTATCTGTCGCATACCACTTGAAAGATTTTCTCTTAAGTTTTCTACTATAAGATGGTAGTGGTTACTCATAAGACAAAATGAGTGTATGTTAAAATTATACGCTCTACATACTTCATCTAATATTTTTAGGAACCTCTCTTTATCATTATTGTCTTGAAATATTATTCCTTTAGCTACTCCTCTGTTATAGACATGATGATATCCACAACATTCTACTCTCGGTCCTCTTGGCATGATTCAACCTTTTTTCATTATTATACCAAAAAGTTTAAAGTCGAGACTTGACCCCAAATAAATAAACTAAATTAAATGTCATTATAGATATAATATACTTCTTGTATAATAATTTATAAAAAGGGGAAATCTTGAATATTGAACTAAAAAAACTAATCTATTTTGTATTGACTATCATCACCATCGTAACTGGATATTTTTATCTGAGATATGCCTATAGAGTTACTGATAGTACGCCATTTACTCAAGAGATAGTTCTTATTATTTTGGGTACTCTTGCTACTATTTTTATTACTTCAATCCTCTTAAATCAGCAAACTACTGTAGAAATTGAAAAAGAGCAAAATATAAAATTTTTGAGTTTAAAAACCCAAACATATGAAAAACTACTAAATCTTATGGAAAAGATGGCAACTAACACTAATATATCAAAAAAAGATATCACTAGACTTCAGTTTATCACCCACAGACTAGCTATATTTTCTTCTCCCTCTGTTCTTAAAGAGTATAATAGTTTTTTAAAAGTAATAGCAAAAATTTCTGAAGATGGTACTTTTGCAAACGATACACAAGAGTTATCAAATGCTCTTTCATCGCTTACCATACACATAAGACATGACCTTCTTAATGAAAGGGTTAACAAATCAAAATTCTCAGATACTCAAATAAAAAATATGATATCTAACAATTCTAATAATTCATTAAAAATAGTTATTAAAGGTTAAAAATTACCCTTATTATTTGTACTCTTTAGCATTTGCCAAGGTGACTGCGAATATTACATTTATATTGTTTTTCTTGCAAATAGCATGAGCTTCTCTTAGTGTATTGCCTGTTGTAACTATATCATCTATTAAGACTATATCAAGATTTTCTTTGCATTTTAGATTAAAATCTCTTTTTTCCCTTTCTCTTATATAAAGTTTTTTACCGGAGTATCTTGTACGATTTTTAGCTCTCAATTTACCATAAAGTGGCTTTATAACTTCTCTTAGCTCATGTGCTATAATGGCTGTGTGAGAGTATCCGCTTCTTGTATGATCATCTATAGGTAGTGAGTAAATATCTTTACATGTAAAAGTTTTTACTAAAGGAAGAAGTGCATATTTTGTAAGTTCTGAAAATATCTTTGCTCCATGATAGGTATGTTTTGTGTGAAGCAAGTTTTTTATATTTTTATAACTATAAACAGAGTAGACAATCAAACCATCTTCTAATACTCTTTTACTTGGTGAGGGTTTTAAAATTGTTTTTAAACAATTTTTACAAAGTGATTGCCAACTTATACTAAGACATAAGTGGCATCGCATATCAATCTAGCTTTAAAACCGTCAAAAAGGCCTCTTGAGGAAGCTGAACTTTTCCTATAGACTTCATTCTTTTTTTACCAGCTTTTTGTTTTTCTAGTAGTTTTCTCTTTCTCGTTATGTCTCCACCATAGCACTTTGCAGTAACATTTTTACCCATCGATTTAACAGTCTCTCTTGCAATGACTTTATTTCCAATACTGGCCTGAATAGCTACTTCAAAAAGCTGTCTTGGTACTATCTCTTTCATAGCTTTTACAAACTCTCTTCCTCTACTTGTTGCATTTTGCTTTGGAACTATAATAGAAAGGGCATCAACTACTTCTCCGGCAACTAAAACATCAAGCTTTACTAAGTCACCTTCACGATAACCAATTTGGTCATAATCAAAACTAGCATAACCTTTAGATACTGATTTTAATTTGTCATAAAAATCCATAACTATCTCATTCATAGGCAGTGCATACTCTAAAAGAACTCTCTCAGGACTAAGGTAATCCATCTTTTCTTGAACACCTCTTTTGTTATTTAAAAGTGTTATGATATTTCCTAAAAACTCTGTTGGTGTTAAAATTGTTGCTCTAACATATGGCTCTTGTATATTTTCCATCTCATTTACTGGTGGTAGTTGAGATGGGTTTTGAATTTCAAGTATAGTACCATCAGTTTTTTCAACTCTATATGTTACCGTAGGAGCTGTAGCAATCAAATCAAGGTTAAACTCTCTTTCTAATCTCTCTTTTACTACTTCCATATGAAGAAGCCCCAAGAAACCTACACGAAAACCAAAACCAAGTGCTACGGAGGTTTCAGGCTCATAAGATATACTTGCATCATTTAGTTTTAGCTTATCAAGTGCATCTCTAAGATCTTCAAATTTATCTGTCTCAATAGGATATATACCTGCAAATACAAAAGACTTGACCTCTTCAAAGCCATCTATTGGTTCTGCTGTTCTGTTTTTATTATCAGTAATGGTATCTCCTACTTGAACATCGCCTATATTTTTAAGTCCAAGAACAACTATGCCAACTTCACCTGTTTTTATAACTTTTGTTTTTTCAAGTGCTAAAGGATGTGGATACATAAGATTTAGCACTTCATGCTTTTTCTTAGTTCCCATAACATATATCTCTTGCCCTTTTCTTATCTCTCCATCATACACTCTTACAAGTGCTAATGCACCAAGATAGTTATCAAACCAACTATCATAAATGATAGCCTTAGTTGGAGCATTTGTATCGCCTTTTGGTGCAGGAATTGTATCTACAATCTTATCAAGGAGGTCTATTACACCTATACCACTTTTTGCACTAACATTTATAGCATCACTGCAGTCAAGTCCTATCGTATGTTCAATCTCATCTTTTACGCGATCTGGGTCAGCTGCAGGCAGATCTATTTTATTTAAAACAGGAATTAGTGTCAAATCATTATCTAGTGCTATATAAACATTGGCAATAGTTTGTGCCTCTACACCTTGTGAAGCATCAACAATTAAGAGTGCTCCATCACTTGAAGCTAATGAGCGAGATACTTCATAAGAAAAATCTACATGACCTGGAGTATCTATTAGATTTAAAATATAAGGCTGTCCATCTTTAACATATGTTAGTCTTACACTTTGTGCCTTAATCGTAATTCCACGCTCTTTCTCTATATCCATGGTATCCATCATCTGAGTACCCATTTCTCGCTCACTTACTGCACCGCATTCTTGAATAAGCCTATCTGCTAGTGTACTCTTTCCATGATCAATATGAGCAATAATTGAAAAGTTTCTTATAAATTCTTGGGCCATTAAATAAACAATCCATTTACACTTTCATTGTGATAAACTCGTCTTATAACTTCTGCAAAAGTTGGAGCGATACTAAGTACTTTTATCTTATCGCACTCTTTTTTAAGTGGAATAGAATCAGTCACTAGAAGCTCGTCAAGTTCACCCTCTTCTATACGCTCATATGCTGGTCCACTAAGAACTGGATGCGTACAACATGCCATAACACTTGTAGCCCCCTTTTGCTTAAGAACTTTTGCTGCTTTTACAATAGTTCCTGCTGTATCTATCATATCATCAACAAGAATAACATCTTTGCCATCAACATCGCCAATGATATTCATAACTTCACTCTCATTTGCTTTTTCTCTTCTTTTGTCAACTATAACAATATCGACATTAAGTTTTTTTGCAAAGCTTCTAGCTCTTGAAACTCCGCCAATATCTGGGCTTGCTATGATTGGATTTTTAAGTCCCTTGTTTTTTATATAATCATGAAATATAATTGAACCATATAAGTTATCGACAGGTATATCAAAGAAACCCTGAATTTGACCAGCGTGAAGGTCAATAGTTACTACCCTATCTATCCCCGCTGTTTCCATCATATTTGCTACAAGTTTTGCAGTGATTGGAACTCTAGGAGCTGCTTTTCTATCTTGTCTTGCATATCCAAAGTAAGGTACAATTGCCGTTATAGAACTAGCAGAACTTCTTCTGAGTGCATCTGTTAAGATGAGAAGTTCCATAAGATTTACATTGGCTGGAGCACAAGTAGGTTGGATAATAAATACATCTTTTCCTCTCACACTTTCACTGACTTGAACACTTATCTCGCCATCACTAAAACGCTTGATAGTCGCTTCTGAAAGTGGGAGTGCAAGATATTTTGCAACTTTTTTTGAAAACTCTGGATTGGCAGTACCGGTAAAGACTTTATAGCCCCTCATATTAGACCCTTATAGTAGTTAATTGTGCGGATTATACTAAAAAGGCTCTTAAATATAGATTTGAAGATACAATGGAAAATGAAAAGTACCGTGAAATATAGTGCCCTTCCCCTCTTTTTTCGTAAAAAAAGGGAAGGATATTTTTGTTAATTAGCTACTGCTAACTCTTCTTTTTTTCTTCTTTTAATTTGATTCCATCCAAGTAGATATATAATCAAAAATATAGGTATAAGAATAATCTGCTTAGGCAATCTCTCGTTAGGAACACGGACAGACTCAATTACCCAACCGCTATCAACCCCTGCTTTTTTCATAGCTTCTACTTGCTTATTATGACCTGGTAACATCATTGATACTTCCATTGGTCCAAACATATTATCTAGCTGAAATCCTGTTTCGTTGATTCTAGCTTTTCCATCTTTACCTTCGGCAAGTGGTAGAGCAAATGTGTACTTTCTTTGTATACCTTCAATAGTTTCACCAGAAACAACAAACTCAAGTCTGTCTCCTGCTTTCATCTTATCAGCCACTTTAAATATCTCTTTACCAGGGATATTGTTATATGGTGCTTGAATCTTATCATAGATAAAACCTGGTCTAAAGAGTAAGAATGTAAAGAGTAGAAGTAGTATTGTCTCCCACCACTTGTTTCTAGCTAGCCAATAACCTTGCGTTGCTGCTGCGAAAAGAAGCATACCTGCAATCGCAGTAACAACAACCATAATAAACTCAAATGTATTGTCAATTCCTATCATAAGAAGTTGAGTATTAAAGATGAACATAAATGGCAACAGTCCTGTACGAATATCGTAGATAAAACCCTGGATACCTGTTTTGATCGGATCTCCCCCACTAATGGCGGCAGCAGCAAAGGCGGCCAGACCTACTGGAGGTGTGTCATCAGCTAAGATACCAAAGTAGAACACAAACATATGAGCAGCAATGAGCGGAATCGCAATTCCATTTGCAGCTCCAAGACTAACAATAACAGGTGCCATTAAAGATGATACAACAATATAGTTTGCCGTAGTAGGAAGACCCATACCAAGAATAAGAGAGATCAATGCGGTTAAAAGAAGAATAATAAATATATTTCCACCACTAACATCTTCAACAACACTTATGATAACTTGACCGATACCTGTAAGAGTTACAGTTCCCACGATAATACCAGCAACTGCAGTAGCAACACCGATACCTATCATGTTTTTTGCACCATTTATAAGGCCCTGTTCTAAATCTTTGAAACCATCTTTTACACGAGCAAAAATATCATGTTTTTTTCTGAAAAAGTCCATAAGAGGCTTTTGAGTAATTACTATAAACATCATAAACATAGATGCCCAGTATGCTGAAAGCTCTGGAGAGTATCTCTCAACTGTCAATAACCAAACTAAAACTACAACAGGAAGTATATAATGTAGTCCTGCTCTTGCAGTTGGTCCAACTTCTGGTAACTCTTCTATGTCTTCTGTTCCTAGATCTGGAACTTTAGATGCCACATAAAGAAGTGCCACATACAAAACAGCCAATATAGCAACTATGACACTAAAGGCATTGCCACCTGCATTTGCTTTTATAAAGTATATAATAGGAGGCATAACCCATGTTAGAAAGCTTATAACTAAAACAACACTAATAACACCAATCATCTTAGCTTTTTTTGTCATTATGTGTTTTCTAGGAAGTCCTTTCATGCCTGCTTTACATGCTTCTAAGTGAACCATATATATAAGTGCAATGTATGCTATCATGGCTGGTAAAAATGCATGTTTTATAATCTCAACAAAAGGTATTCCAACATACTCAACCATTAAGAAAGCTGCTGCTCCCATGATTGGAGGTGTAAGTTGTCCATTTACCGAAGAAGCACACTCTATTGCCCCTGCTTTTTCTTTAGAAAAACCAACTTTTTTCATAAGTGGAATTGTAAATGTTCCTGTTGTAACAACATTGGCAATCGAACTACCTGAAATCATACCTGTCATAGCCGAACTTACAACTGCTGCTTTTGCAGGTCCACCTCTAAAGTGTCCCATCAAAGCAAATGCAATACGGATAAAGTAGTTACCTGCTCCTGCTTGTTCAAGCAATGAGCCAAACAGAACAAAAAGGAAAACCATACTAGCAGAAACTCCAATAGCAACGCCAAATGCTCCTTCAGTAGTTATCCACATATGTGATATTATCTTATTTATAGAAGCTCCACCATAATCCCCAAGTCCAAAATAGGCATAAGTAAGAGCCAATGATGCAACTACCATAAGAGGAGGTCCGAGAGCTCTTCTTGTGGCTTCAAGAAGCAGTACAAGACCAATAACACTAAGATACAAATCTAACTGAGTTGGTGTTCCTAGCCTCATCTCAAATGATAATGCATCCCAAACTTGTGAATATATAAAAAATCCCACTGAAACAAGCAGTAAGATTCCCATAATCCAGTCTGTAATAGGTACATAATCTTTAGGTGAAGATTTGCGTGGTAAGTAGCTTAAATATGCCAAAAAACCAGCAAACATCAAGTGAATTCTTTTTACAACATCTTCATTCATCCAAGGAGTAAACTCCAAAACAAGTGGTGATGAAATGTAGAGTTGGAAAAGGGACCAAACTAGTGCCAAGTAAATTATAAAATTGGCAAGGTATTTGTTGGAAGGATCACGCCCTCCTGTTTCTGCTTCGAGTACATCTTGGGTAGAGAGCCCAACCTCTTCTTTGCCGCTCATAGACGCTCCTTAATATAAATATATTTGTAAA
>JALSME010000062.1 GCA_026987955.1 Sulfurospirillum sp. | reverse complement strand
ATTAATTGTCTTTATGATATAATAGAGCAATTAAATATTGAGGTTTTAGATGACAAATGTATTAATGATAGAAGATGATGCAGAGTTTGCAGAGATATTAAGTGAATATTTAGCACAGTACAATATAAAAATAACAAACTATGAAGATCCGTACTTGGGACTTAGTGCAGGTGTAAAAAACTATGATTTACTTATACTTGATTTGACACTTCCTGGTATGGATGGGCTTGAAGTATGCAAAGAAGTTGTAGATAAGTATGATATACCAGTTATAATCTCAAGTGCGAGGAGTGATGTAAGTGATAAAGTTATTGGACTTCAAATTGGTGCTGATGATTACCTCCCTAAACCATATGATCCAAAAGAGATGTATGCTAGAATTCAAAGTTTAATTAGAAGATACAAAAAGGTAAATGTTCAAGAAGACGGTAATGTTGATAGTGATTTTAGACTTGATGAAAAGAGACATCAAATATTTTTAAAAGATAAGGCTATAAATCTTACTCCAGCTGAATTTGAAATACTTGAATATATGTTAAAGCATCATGGATTTTCTATCTCAAGGGAGCAACTTGTTCATAACTGTAAATCTTTAAAAGATAAAGGTTCAAAAAGCTTGGATGTTATTATTGGAAGATTAAGAAATAAAATTGGAGATAGTTCAAAAAATCCAAAGTACATTCAATCTGTTAGAGGAATAGGCTATAAACTCATTGGTTAAACAGCATTCTATTAGTACAAAGATTACTTTTGTTTTTATATTTTCAATTTTACTTTTATTGATGTTTTTTATATTTTTATTTAAGTATCAAACAGAAAAAAATCTTGAAGCTATGAAAGAGAGACAGCTTCAGTCTATAAACTATATATTTATTCTTTATAGAAATAATCTTTCTCCACATGGAATCAACGAGTATTTTGGTAATTTTGGTTTAAAAAGAGTAACAAATAGAAATTTAAAAGAATCAGTTCTTTCAAAAGGTGTAGTTGTATTTCAAAAACATTCTGAGTTGGGAAATTTCTCTTCAATTCGTTACAATGATAGTTACTATCTCTATATTGATAATCTTATTTCCAATGTGCTTCTAGAGTCAAAATATAAAAAAAGGGCAAATGATTTACTTTTAATAGGTTTTTTAGTTGCCTTTGTCATTTTGATATCTATGTATGTATCCATTCTAAGAAGTATTTCACCGCTTAAAGAGCTAAGTTTGCAGATACGAAAGTTTGCATCTGGTGATATGAATATAGATTGTAAAAGTGATAAGCAAGATGAGATAGCACAAGTTGCAAATGAATTTGATAGAGCAGCATCAAAACTGAGAGACCTAATTCACTCAAGGCAACTTTTTCTAAGAGCAATTATGCATGAGTTGAAAACTCCTATTGGAAAAGGTAGAATTGTTTCAGAAATGATTACAGATGAAAAGTCAAAAAAAAGGCTTATTAGTATTTTTGAAAGACTTGATCTTCTTATTAATGAGTTTTCTAAGATTGAACAGATTGTATCTAAGAATTACTCTTTACAGATTAAGGAGTATAGCCTAAGAGAGGTTATTGATTCTGCAGTAAATATGCTAATGTTAGATGATGATAAAAAAGATTTACATGTGAAGGTTGATATCGATATATCTAAAAAAATAGAAGTTGATTTTGAATCATTTACACTTGCAATAAAAAACCTTATGGATAATGCTATTAAGTATGCAGATGATAGAGTAGTAGAGGTTTTTGTTAAAGAAAATAGACTTTATATACAAAATAGAGGGAAAAAACTTCCTATGGATATTGATGAATACTATAAACCTTTTGTTTCAGGATCTAATGAGATTAGAAAAGGACTTGGTTTGGGGTTATATATAGTTGAGAATATTGTAAAATTAAATGATATGAAACTAGATTATGAGTATACTTCTGGTATGCATAAATTTTCTGTGGATATTTTTAAATGAAATTAGAAAAATTTGAAAATTTAGTTGAAGCACTTAGTACACTTCCTAGTGTTGGAAAAAAATCTGCACAAAGATTTGCTTACCATCTTATTTTAAATGACACTTTTAATGCAATGAAAATTTCAAATGCAATAGAGAGTGCAATTCGCTCAATAAGAAGTTGTACAAGATGTGGAGGATTAAGTGAGCATGAAATTTGTGATATATGTTTAGACGAACAAAGAGATAGCAGTAAGCTTTGTATCACTGAGAGTGCTAAAGATATCTTAGTTTTAGAAGAAAATAATCTCTATGATGGTGTATATTTTGTATTAGATAGCCTTGAAGAGGAGATGATTTCTAAACTTAAAGAAGTAGTTTCTAAAGGTATAAATGAAGTTATATTTGCACTCACTCCATCTCTAGCAAATGACGCAGTTATACTTTTTGTTGAAGATAAACTAAAAGAATTCGATTTGGATTTTACCAAAATTGCACAAGGTGTTCCAACAGGAGTGCATCTTGAAAATGTAGATATGCTCTCACTTTCAAAAGCTATTAATCTACGTACTAAAGTTTAATTCTGCTATGCAGTGGTCTCATTATGTAACTTGTGTTAAATATCTAGTTTTGACTCAATACAATATCCCTGTCCTGATAGTGTATTAATTGTTCCTTCTGGCAGCTTTTCTCTTAATCTTCTCATTAGTGATCTTATTGATGATTCTAATGGAACTTTGTCTTCATAGACATAATTGATTATTTGATTATGTGTGACGATATTATTTTTATTATTTAGCAATAAAAGAAGAAGAAGGTTCTCTTTTTTTGTAAGACTTACAATCTTATTGTCTTTATTGAGTAGTGTTCTGTTATCTATATTGTAACAAAATCCATCTTTTAGTATTTCATAGCTTGTAGTTGAGTCAAGATTGCAGATTTTATATAGCAATTCTTCAATATAAAATGGTTTTTTTATGTAATCATCACATTTTTCTTTATATGCTTTTTTTATTGATACTATATCTATACTAGCACTAATTATAATTACATACGCAGATTTGTACCTCTGCTTAATATGTGTTAAAATTTCTATGCCGTTTATATTTGGCACATTAATATCTAGTATAAATAGGTCAAAAATACTTGAAATTTCTTCATAAGCATTAAGTCCATCAAAGTAGCTAGTTACACTATGTCCCTCTAGCTCTATACTCTCTTTTATTGCCATATGCAGTGCATAATCATCTTCTAATAGTAGTATTTTCATAAATCCATCTCGTTAAAATTGTATATAAATGTATTTTGATCATTTTTTGATATTAGTTTGTAAGTTATATTATATTTTATGCATATATCATGAACAATACTTAGTCCAATTCCGTGACCACCAGAAGTGTTATTACTTCTACTGAATTTATCAAATATTTGTTTATGATTTTTAATGGTTTTACCATTACTTTGTATGCTAAGAACTCTATTTTGTAAAATAATTTTAATTGTAGAGTTAATTGTAGAGTATTTTATTGCATTTGAAATATTGTTATCAACTAGTCTTGTTAATTCAACTTTACTAATACGAATTATTGTTCTTGCTTTAGCATATTCGTACTTTATTTTTCTTGATTGAGATTGTGCAATTTCTGAAAAATAATTAACTCTTTGTTGAATAAAATCTTCTAGTTCAATATCAATAACATCATACTTGACACTGTCCCTAGTAAGTAAAAATGTCATATCCTCGTAGGAGTTATTAAGTGTTCTTATTGCCGATGTGATTGACATAGAGTATTTATCACTTCCATATTTTTTCTTTCTCAATTCATTGTTTAGTGAAATTATGCTTAATGGAGTTTTTATTTCATGGACGGAGTGAGCTATAAATTTGTTATTGAGCTCTAGTCTAGTTCCTTGTTTTTTAAATATAAATACAAAATATATTATTACAAGACCAATTATAAGGAGAATAATACTAATAATATTTAGTTGCTGAAGTGTTCTTTGATATTCTTCTGTATTCATAGTAATAGAATATACCATTGTTGTACTATCAAAAATAGGACTTTTCGTTTTATAGTAAAATTTAACTGTGCCATCTGGCATTTTTTCTTTTAGAAAATTTTTTGAACCTATTTTTTTGTATAGTCTATCGGCAATATTTTTAGTTATTAAATCTTCATTTTTGTCAACCAAATATTGTTTTCTTGTGTTAAGAACTATCTTGATAGAGGTATTATCATCGTTAATGGCATAGATTTCATATCTATTTATCTCATTATTACTATTTAAAATTGATTTTATTTTTTTCATTTCATCAATATTTTGATACATATAACCAATTTGCAAAAGTCTTTTTCCTCCATCATTGGGGAGATATGAATCGGAAAAACTCATAAAATTACCTGATATTGTAACAAGAGGCATACTTGCTTCAAAAATTTTTTCTTTTTTATGTTTCATAAAGAGGTTCTCTGCAAATGAAAGATTAAATCCCTTATCATATTCAAATGTTGTATTGACAATGGTTAGGTATTTGTCTGTTATATATATGTTATATGGAGAGTTTTTTTCACCGCTGTTTATCTGATTGTAAATTTTATCGAGAGGGGAGTTATAATCTCTATTCTCAAGATATTTTAAAACCTCTTTTGTTTTATTAATCAATATTGTTTTTTGTTTTTCATATTGATATAAAAGCTTTGTTAATAGTGAGTCAGATTGCTTTGTAAGTTGGCAGTAGAGTATCTTCTGTTTTTTATAGTGATCACTATTAATTTTACTATATGTTAACTTATATCCAAAAAAAATAGATATTAAAAATGCAACTACCGTTAGTGCAGCAACAATGTATATGTTTATTTTTTTTAATATCAATTATAATACCTTAATTTTTTATTTTTTTTAGAATAAGCTCAATTTTAATATCTAAGATCAAAAGCCCCTTTCATATGAGTAGTGATTTCTTTTTCATCAAATTTATTTTCAAAAAATAGATTAAAGGCAAGAACACCTTGGTATAGCAGCATATCACTACCATCCTTGTGAGTAAGACCATTTTTTGTAGCAAGTTTTAAAAAGGGTGTTGTTTTATTATATATAACTTCAAAAGCATATCTTGACTCTTTCATAAGCTGATTAAGTATCAGCTCATCAATGGGAAGTAGGTTATCTCTAAGACCTGCAGATGTGGTATTTATGATTAGGTCATAGTTTTTAATTTTAAATGTATCCCAGTTATAAGCGGCAAAGTTATTTTTGTAAAACCAATCAAGTCTTTTTTCTGAGCGGTTCAATACCTCTACATGTAGAGCATTTTTTTGAAGTATTGAAGCAATAGCTTTTGCAGTTCCTCCTGCACCAAGTATGAGAACAGATTTTATTTTTTCAAATGAGCTGATTGCCTTGTAAAAGCCTGGTGCATCAGTGTTGTATCCTACTATCTTGTTACCTTTTTTAACAAGAGTGTTTACTGCACCAATATCTTTAGCAAACTCATCAAGTTCATCACAAAGCTCATAAGCAAACTCTTTATGAGGAACTGTTACATTAGCACCATTTAACTTAAGAGCATTAAATTTATCAATAATTTTTGAACCATCTTCAAGCTGCGTTTTTATATAGCATCCGTTGATATGAAGTGCATTTAGAGCTAAGTTGTGCATAATAGGTGAAATAGAGTGAGAGACCGGATTTCCAAATATACTAAATAGTTTCATATCTTTAAATCATTAAGCGAGCTAGTCATTGCCCCTAATTTATTTGTAACTTCAAGATATTCTAGTTCTGGTTTGCTATCAGCTACTACACCTGCACCTGCTTGAAAGATAATTTTCTCATCATCAAGATAAGCAGTTCTTATCATAATAGCACTATCCATATTACCATCAAATCCAAAGTAGCCAACAGCACCACTATAGAAGCTTCTTTTTATGCCTTCAAAATCACTAATCAGCTCCATTGCTCTTATTTTTGGTGTTCCTGTCATAGTTCCTGCTGTGAATGTTGCTGCAAAAAGATCAAACATATCTTTGGTTTTGTCAAGTTTTCCTCCGACATCACTTACCATATGCATCACATGGGAGTATCGCTCAACCCTCATCATATCACTAACATGCACTGTTCCGACTTCTGCAACTTTACCTACATCGTTTCTCCCAAGATCAATAAGCATAAGGTGCTCAGCCCTCTCTTTTTCATCACTTAAAAGTTCCTCTTCATAGGCCTTATCTTTTTCGTATGTAGAGCCTCTTTTTCTTGTTCCTGCTATTGGTCTAAGTGTTATATGTTCATTTTTTAATCCGACCATAACTTCAGGGGAACTTCCGATAATTGAAAATTCATTTAGGTCTAGCAAGAACATATATGGAGATGGGTTTTTATTTCTTAAAATTCTATAAAAACTAAGTCTATCTATCTTGGCATACTGAGTAAATCTATTTGACATTAAAATTTGAAAAACATCACCACTTTTTATCATCTCTTTTGATTTTGCAACCATATCAAAAAACTTCTTTTTAGTAAATGCAAATGAGCCTTTTTTTATATCTATTTCTGTTTTTTGTATGTTTAGATAGTTGTGAGGCTCTTTAAGTAATGACTCAATTTTATCAAGTTCGTCTTTTAAGTCATCTACAAATGTATGAAGTATTAGTGTATTTGATTTGTGTGAAAATGTACAAACTAGCTTTGGTCTTACTAAATCTATCTCAGGGATATCTATTTCATCTTTTAGGCTATCCATATGTGACTTAAGTCTTGGTTCAAATATCTTTACTGCATCATATCCAATATATCCAATAAACCCATCTACAAAGCCAAGTCCATTTTCTTGTCCAAGTTTTTTATATTTTTTTGTATCTATTTTTGCATATCTATGTTTTAGATACATAAAAGGGTTTTCACCTAAAGAGAGTTTTTCTCCCTCTTCATTGATGTGAAAAGCACTATTGTTTGTATGTGATATTCTCTCACGAGAACCAATAAAGAGAAAGCTAAAATTACCATCTTCATTGTTTATAGCACTCTCAAATAGAAATATTGGCTCACCTTTAAAGTAGCTTCTCAACTTTGAGAAAATAGTTATTGGTGTAAGTTGGTCAAATAGTATCTTTTTTATATGCACTATTTTACTCTATATATAAAGGCATCTTTGTTAATTGTTGATTTAATATTAACAAGTGCTGCTTTTGCATTGGTTATATTTGTAAATGGTCCAATTAATATCTTTGTTACTTTTGTTCCTTTTATATCAATCGGTAAAAGTCTGTATTCATGTCCTTTTGATGATATTTTTGTTAAAAACTTTTTATCTGGAGTTAGTCTTGATGTGGCACCTACTTGGACATAGATTCCTGTAGTTGCAAGACTAGCAGTAGTTGCTTTTTTTTCTGTTTTTTGTTCTTCTTTCTTTGGTTTTTCTTTTTTAACTTCTACAACTTTTTTAGGCTCAACTTTAACTTTAACCTCTTTTTTGATTTTTATTGGTTGTTCATTTGCTGGCTTTACTGCCTCTTGTTTTTTTATCTCTTTTTCTTTTAGGCTTTTGACCATCTCCTCAAAACTCTCTTTTTTTTCATCCTCTTGCACAATAGGAACTTGCTTAAAAAGGTCATCCTCTTTTTTAGGCTCAACTACCTTTTGCTGAGGAGTTGGAGGAAGTATAAGTTTTGCATTGTTATTTGTTTGTTCAGATGGTTTGTTTACTATCTTCATAACAACTAAAACAACTAAAAATAATACTATTAAAAGTGCTGCTATAACTAATATTCTTTTAGTTTTCATTGATTTACCATCATCTTTTTCTAAGATTATATCACTAAGTTCATTTTTTTCTTCCATTACTATCCCCTTGTCATTTTGTATTATTAAGCATTATTTGTACCACTACATGTGCTTTGACCAAGAAGCACCTCTCTCTTTATTGTAGAGTTTATATGGGAGTGCAAGTATGTTAAACTCTTTTGGTATATCTGGGTCTGGAAACATTTTCCATTCTCTGGGTAATTTTTGTGAAAGTTTGGCAGATATCATCTTAGCTATCTGGTATGCTTCTTGTAAGGTTGTGTGTCCTTTGTGTATATAAACATGCAGATGTCCTGGAGTTTTACTTTCGTAAGCTGTAAAGTTAATAAAACCCTCCTCTCTAAGAAGAAGCTGAGTTCTATGCCAAAATCGTTCAGTATTTCTACCATTATAATCAATAACTATATTTTCTACTTTGTTAAATTTATTTATCAATGAGTGTGCAACTGTAATTTCACCCTTTAAATGTTGAGTTTTTATAGCACTTGTCATAGTCTTATCTACTCTTTCATATTTGTCGAAAAAAAGACGGCCATTATGTTTTCTTTTTTCAACAATTGAATCTCTTTTAATCCAATAATGATCAGTTAGCATTTTAATTAAGGAGGTATCAATACTGTACATTTAATTTCCTTTTAATATGTTGCTCTATTGTAAATAACAAAGTTACTAGCAAGTTCTTTCATTTGAGCCTTAATTTTCTGTTGTAAATCTGTATCATTTATGTTGTCTAATACATCGGCAATTTTATTTGCAATTATTTCGAACTCTTTAGTCTTCATTCCTCTTGCTGTAAGTGCTGGGCTACCAATACGAACACCACTTGTTACAAATGGGCTTCTGTTTTCACCTGGTACTGTATTTTTGTTAATAGTAATTCCAGCATTTCCAAGAGCTAAATCAGCATCTTTTCCACTAAACTCTTTTCCAAGGAAACTAACAAGAACAAGGTGATTATCTGTTCCACCACTAACTATATCATACCCTCTTTTTATAAGAACATCACTTAGCATTTTTGCATTTGCTTTTACATCTTTAGCATACTGTTTCCACTCTAGTTTTAAATTTTCTGCAAATCCAACTGCTTTTGCTGCAATTACATGTACTAAAGGTCCACCTTGAATACCTGGAAAAATTGCACTATTTACTTTTTTTGCAATATCTTCATCATTTGTCATAATAAGCCCACCTCTTGGACCTCTTAGAGTTTTATGAGTTGTAGTGGTTACAATATCACAATGAGGAAATGGACTAGGATGCTCACCAGCTGCTACAAGGCCAGCAATATGAGCAATATCGGCAAAAAGATAAGCACCAACTTCATCTGCTATCTCTCTAAACTTGGCAAAGTCAATCTCTCTTGGATATGCACTCGCTCCACAAATAATCATCTTTGGTTTTACAATATGAGCAATCTCTTTTACCTTCTCATAGTCAATTGTTCCATCTAGTTTAACCCCATAGAAAAAGCTAGAGTATGTTTTTCCAGAACTACTAACTTTTGAACCATGAGTTAGGTGGCCACCATGGCTAAGATCCATACCAAGAATTTTGTCAAATGGCTTTAGAAGAGCTTGATATACTCCCTGATTCGCTTGACTTCCAGAGTTTGGTTGGACATTTGCAAAATTACATCCAAAAAGTTCACAAGCTCTGTCTATTGCAAGTTGCTCAACTTTGTCTGCAAACTCACATCCACCATAGTATCTTTTGTTTGGGTATCCTTCAGCATACTTGTTTGTAAAAACACTGCCCATAGCTTCCATAACTGCGGGGTATGTAAAGTTTTCACTTGCAATCATCTCGAGATGATTAGTCTGTCTTTCTAGTTCATTTTCAATTAATCCATAAACTTCTGGGTCAATATTTTTTAGTATACTCATTTTTCATCTTCCTTTATCTGTATTTCTTCTTTAATTGGTTTCATTGATGGAAACAGGATTACATCTCTAATTGATTGCTCGTTTGTAAGAAGCATTGTTAATCTGTCTATTCCTAGACCCTGCCCAGCTGTTGGAGGTAGACCATATCCAAGTGCCTGTACATAATCTTCATCCATCTCATGCGCTTCATCATCTCCCGCATCTTTTGCATCTAATTGTGCTTTAAATCTATTGTATTGGTCGATTGGATCATTTAGTTCATTGAATCCATTTGCAATTTCTCTTCCAGCTATAAAAAGTTCAAATCTCTCTGCTACATCAGGATTTTTATCACTTCTCCTTGCTAAAGGGCTTATTTCTATGGGATAGTCAATAATAAAAGTTGGATCAATTAGTTTCTCTTCAACATATAAATCAAAAAGTTCTTCATATAACTTTCCAAGGCTAAGCTGTTCATTTACATCTTCACCTTTTCCTTTGAGGTATGATATAATTTTCTCTTTACTTTGAACTACATCAAGAGGTATCCCTCCTATGTCAACAAGTGAATCAATATATGAAATTTTTCTAAATTTACCTGCAAAATCAATCTCTATATCACCATATGGTATTTTTGTTGGAAGGTTTAATTTCTTTAGTAAAACAGTAAACATCTCCTCTGTTAAGTCCATGAGATCGTGATATGTATGGTATGCCCAGTAAAATTCTATCATGGTAAATTCAGGGTTATGGGTCTGATCCATACCCTCATTTCTAAAGTTTCTATTTATTTCAAATACAGCTTCAAAACCACCAACAACAAGTCTTTTTAGGTAAAGTTCTGGTGCAATTCTAAGGTATCTATCAATTCCTAGTGCATTGTGATGAGTAACAAATGGTTTTGCATTGGCTCCACCTGCGATTGGATGCATCATTGGAGTTTCAACTTCTAAGAAACTTCTCTCTTCAAAAAAGTGCCTAATTGTACTTACGATTTTACTTCTTATTTTAAAAGTCTCTTTTACATTTGGATTCATTATCATATCTAGATAACGCTTTCTATATCTTAACTCCTTATCTGTAAGACCATGAAATTTTTCAGGTAGTGGAGTAATTGATTTAGTAGCTAGTTCTAAAGCTCTGACATGTAGAGATAACTCGCCAGTCTTTGTTACAAATGGAAAACCTGTAACACATACAATATCACCAACCTCAATAAGCTTTTTTGCCTCTTTAAACCAGTCTTCTCCAATACTTTCTCTGCTAAAATAGATTTGAAGTATCCCTGTTTCATCTTCAATTTTTGCAAATGCAGCCTTACCCATATGTCTTAAAAATTTAATTCTTCCGGCTACTGTATTTTCTTTGTTTTCATCACGCATTGGGTCACTGTCTCTAACATATTCAAAACACTTTTTAAACTCTTGTGTTGTTGAATCTTTTTTAATATTATGAGTATAAGGATTTTTACCAAGGGTTCTTAATGTTTCTGCTTTTTCTATTCTTTGTTGTTCGTATTGATTATCAAATATCAATTTTATTCCTCTTTTCGTTTTTGTTTTTGTTGGCATTTACTGCAAACACCATAAAGTTGCATTAAATGACCGGTATGTTTAAATCCATATTTATTTGCTATTTCTTCTTGTTTTTTCTCTATCTCTTCATCTTCAAATTCAATAATTTCATCACATATATTGCATATCATATGGTCATGATGAGGTTTATTGCCAAGCTCAAATTTCTTGCCAGATGATCCAAATGACAAAGAGGTAACCATATGAGACTCTTCTAGTAAATTTAGAGTTCTATATACTGTTGCTATTCCAACATTTAGTTCTGGATAGGTCTTTTTAATTAACATATATAGGCTCTCAGGTGAAAAGTGATCACTGTTATCATACATAGTTTTAAGGACAGCTTCTCTCTGCTTTGTAAACTTTAAATTGTTTTTCTTAAGGATATCCTTAAATATTACTAAAAGTGAATCATACTGCATATTTTCTATGTCAGGCATACACTACTCTCCTAAAGTTTTTTTCAAATCATTTGCTATCATATTACTATCCATTTTGATAATATATGAACCTGTTTCTATAAAGATTGGATACATAAAGCTTTTACTCATATATTCATCTGCTTGTTTTTTTATGAATTCTATATTTGAAAGAGTAACTGCGAGAATAGAAAAAACTAAAAATACTTTAGCACTTCCGACTACAAAACCAGCTAGTTTATCTAATCCACCAAGTCCACTCATCTTCATCATGCTTTCTAAAAGGTGACCAATAAAGAGACTTATAATCCAAAAAACAATAAGTACGGCAATAAAACCTACAATATAGAGAGTAGCACTACTGTCTAGTTTATATAAGTTAGTACTTATAAGTTCACCTGCTTGATCTGCAAATCTAGAAGCTACAAAAATTCCTCCAACAATACCTACTAAACCAAAGATCTCTTTAATAAAGCCATTTATTACACCTTTTATGCCTAATATAAAAATTAATGATAGTGAAATAATGTCAAAAATAGATATATTTTCCATACTAACACTCCACTCTTAAACAGTTTTTACCAGCATCTTTTGCACAGTATAGTGCTTTGTCTGCTCTTTCTGTTATAGTTTCTGGTGTATCACCTTTTTTATAGCATGAAATACCTGCACTTAGTGTTAAGTGTATGTTATGACCCTTATAAAGAAGTTTGCTTTGGCTTGTCTCATTTATAATTCTTTCTATACTCTTTTTTGCTTCTTCAAGAGTAGTTCTGTTAAGTATGATTGCAAATTCTTCTCCACCATATCTATATACTTTAACACCTTTTCTCAAAGAGCTTTGCATTAGCTTAGTTAGGAATATAAGAGTCTTATCTCCCGCAATATGCCCGTATGCGTCATTGATTTTTTTAAAGTCATCAGCATCAATCATCACAAGATAGAGATCTACATTTTTGCCATTGATAGCATCAAGTATTTCTGATAAATCTTTAGAAAAAACTCTTCTATTGTATGTTTTAGTTAAAGGGTCAATGTGGGATTCTTTCTCAAGCCTCTCAATTTCAAGTTTCAAATTCATAATTGTTTCATCAGCATTTTTTAGCTCATTGAATACTTGAGTTTGAAAATTATTGAATGTATCAATAATCTTTTTTGTTGGAATATGATCATAGTTTTTATCAATGTTTGCTATATCTACATAGTTCTCATCAGATATTTTTTTGAGGTTTGTATTTGATTTTTCAAACTCTTTTAAAGTTGATTTTGCCAATTGAAAAGAGGCATGAGAAGAGTGTTCTTCTAGTTCATTTATGGAAAAAAGGTATGAGTATTTTTTAGAAAGATCAATAAGTGTTGAATCTTCACTTTTTATTAACTCATCCATAAATGTGTCGTAATAGTACTTTGGGTAAGGTGGAATACTAAGGTCTATTAGTTTAGAAAAAGTACTTTGACCAATAGTATTGATTTTATCCACAATATTGCTGTTTTTTGTCATGATTTGTCTACACCTTAAAGTTAGATAGATAAATAATATCCAATTTAAGCTGTAACTATGTTTATATTCCGATATTGTTTATCAATTCTTGCGGTTGAGTTGAAAATCTTATAGCATCATCTTTTGTAATATCACTTGATTTTAAAAATTTTACCATAGCTTGTGTTTGTGTACTCATACCTGTTTTTGACTGATTTAATTGCATTTGTGAGTATATCTGATGTAACTTGTTTTCTCTAATAAGGTTAGAAATAGCCGAATTATTGATTAGAATTTCATGAATAGCAACACGACCACCACCTTTTTTGGGTAGTAAGCTTTGTGAAATTACAGAGTAGAGTGAAGTTGCAAGCATATTTCTTACTTGAACTTGTTCTGGTCCCTCAAAACTATCTACTATTCTGTTTACGGTTTGGACTGCTGAGTTGGTGTGAAGTGTGCCAAAAACTAAGTGACCAGTTTCTGCTGCTGTTATAGCGGTACTAATCGTTTCTCTATCTCTCATCTCACCAACTAGTATAACATCTGGATCTTCACGAAGTGAGTATTTTAGTGCATTTGCAAAGCTTTTTGTATCTGTTCCTACATTTCTATGAGAGAAGAGGGATTTATTGTTTTCATGCACAAATTCCACTGGGTCCTCAATGGTAATTATGTGCCTTCTCTCAGTTTTATTTATCTCATTGAGCATTGCAGCTAGAGTAGTTGATTTACCACTACCTGTTGGACCTGTAACTAGGACCAACCCTTTTTCTCTTTTTGTGATGTCTTTAAATATAGATGGGCAGTTTAGTTCTTCTAGCGAAGGAATATTGATAGGGATAATTCTAAATGCAGCAGCTAATTCTCCGTTCATAGTATAGTAGTAGTTTGCACGAAAACGACCTATATCTGGAAATTCTATAGCAAAATCTATCTCTTTATTCTCTTCTAGCTCTTTTTTCTGCTTGTCAGAAAGTAGTGTGTAGCAGACTTCTTCAATCTCTTGACCATTAAGTTTTTGCATATCTAGTGGTACAAGTCCACCATCGATTCTGATTTGTGGTTCACTTCTGCTTACTAGATGCAGATCAGAGGCCTTATATGCTACAATATTTTTGAGTAAAGCTTTTATGTTCAGAGACATTTCAAATCCTTTTATTCAATTATTTTAGGGACTACAAATGATCCATCTTCACTTTTTGGAGCATGTTCTAGTATAGTTTTTATGGTTTTTGAATTTACACTTGGGATATCCTCTCTCATGGGAGTTCCTCCTGATACAGTTGTAAAAGTTGCCTCTTCTTTATCTAAATCTAATTCATTTAGGTTTTCTATAAACTCCACAATTTCAGAGAGCTGAGCGATCATGCCATCTCTTTTATCACTATCAATCTCTAAAGATGACAGTTTTTCTAGCTTTTTTAATAAATCATTATCAATTTTCATTTCATAATCCTAATTATTTTTACATGATTAACAATTATATCAGAAAAAGTCTTTTTTTATCTTTATTGTGCTAATATATTGCCTTATTTAGATTACGAAGGATGTAAGTTGGCACTAAAAGAAAATATTGAAGCTATTAAAAAAGAGATAGGTACAGAAGAGCAGTTTTTAGAGGGTATTATAAAGAGTGAGCGTTTTTTTAAAAAATATAAAAAGATGATAATATTAGTTTCAGTTGTAGCTGTAATTGCTGGTGCTTCTTATGCAACAATTAATATTGTAAATGAAAGTAGACTTGAGGCTTCAAATATTGCTTACAATACACTTATGAAGAACAAGGATGATACTAAGGCTCAAAGTATCTTAAAAGAGAAAAATGAAAGATTATATAATTTCTATAGATTTCAAGTAGCACTTGATTCAAATGATCTTAAAACATTAAAAGAGCTTTCAATGTACACAAAAGATCCTGTTATATCAGATTTGGCATCATACCAAATTGCTAGTATTGAGGGTAATACAAATACTGATAGTAAACTACTTTCTGGGTTTGTGGCTCTACAAGAGGGGTATAAACTTTTAAAAGAAAATAAAATTGTTGAAGCAAAATTAAAATTTGCACAAATTGATTTAAATTCTCCACTAAAAAATGTAGCAAAAAACTTAGAGCATTATCAAGGGAAAAATCCTAAAGGGACAAATTAATATGAGATATATTAAATACCTTTTACCAGTTTTAGTTCTATTTGTTTTATCAGGATGCGGCACAAAAAGACAAAATTTTGAACCAAAAGTAGTGTCTGGTGAAATTAGTTATGATGGAAGTCTACCCTCAAGTATTGTAGATGTAGTAAGAGGTGGTGCTACACTTGAAAATGGTCAAATAATTACAAAAGATGGACTTTTAGATGTTAAAGTTCCTAAAGGATTTATGTTTTTAGGAAATTCTGGAGAAAAATATATAGCTGCATCAACTTGTTCTGATTTGGTGATTGTTAATAAGAATAGTAAAGTAATATATGAAAAAAAGTTTGATGCTATTGTAGCATCTGCCTCTTTAAAAGACGATATTTTAGCAGTTCTTCTTGGAAACAATAAAGTTGTCCTTTTAGATACAAAAACAGATAAAATTCTTTATGAAAAAAGTGGAGATAAAGTATATGCACATGACTCAAAAATAGCAGCACCATATTTTTTGACATCCATTGTTATATTTCCAACACTTGATGGTAAATTACTTATTGTTGATTTAAAGAAGAATAAACTTCTAAGAGATGTAGTTGTTAAGAGTGAAAAGTTTTTCTCTAATATTATCTATTTAGATGTTTTAGGTGATAGACTTGTTGCTGCAACAAAGAAGAGGGTAGTCTCTATCAATCCAAAAACTATGGGGTTTTTAGATAAGGATATTAAAGATGTAATTATACTCAAAGATAGAGTTTTGGTATTTACAAAAAATGGACAAGTTCTTTTAACAGATGCTGATCTAAAAGTTTTAAAAACAAAAAAGTTTAAATTTGCAGCTTTTGTTGGTACAATTCATGGTGAATTTGTTTATATTGTTGAAAGAGGTGGTTTTTTAATAGCAACAGATTTAAGCTTGATTTCATCAAATGTTTATGAAATGCCAGATGAGATTGATTCATATGTATTTACTACCAATGACAAGCTATTTTATAAAAATCATTACTTTAAACTAGGTAAGTCAAGAGAAAAATAGAGTTGAAAAATATAGTAGACCTTTTTTTAAAACATAAAATTGTATTTAAATCTTTAGATGAGGTAGATAAATCTCTACTTGGCACTAGAAAAAAGATAGATATTTTTAAGGCAACAGATATAAAAGGAAATTATTTTTCTATTTTTAAGATAGACCAGAAAAGCAGATTTTTACTTAAAAATGCAATAGAGTTGTCTGATTTAGAGCTTCGATTGCAGAAAATAGTAAATCACAATTTTAAGTATAAAAACTTACTTATAAGTAAAAATATCTGTTCAAAATCAGTTGTATACTTAAAAGATAGAGGATGGAAAATATTTTATACCCATCCTAAACCAAACTAACGCATAACAGCGTTTCTATTTTGTTCACTATTGAGACAGATGTTCTCAAGCATAGCCTAAGCTATGTTTGAGGTTATCTAACAAA
>JALSME010000061.1 GCA_026987955.1 Sulfurospirillum sp. | reverse complement strand
TATTTTTATTTAAATTCTCAAAAACTTACAGAAGCATCAAAAGCATTTTTAGTTTTTAGTTCTCTGTTTTTTTATAGCTGGTGGAATATAGTCTACCTACCACTCATACTAATATCTATGCTTTTTAATTACTCCATAGGAGTATCTTTATCCAAAAAAGATGAGCATAAAAAGATATCAAAGCTAGTAAATGCAGTTTCTCGAAGAGAAAAGCTTCCTAGAAAAAAAACTCTTTTAATCATAGGGGTCACTCTAAACCTTCTTTCAATAGGGTACTTTAAATATAGTGATTTTTTTATATCCAATGTAAATTCTTTAATAAGTAGTGAAATTCCATTGTTACACTTAGCCCTTCCTTTAGCTATATCATTTTTTACTTTTCAACAGATTGCTTACTTAGTTGATAGCTACAGAGGTGAAACTAAAGAGTATGACTTTTTAAACTATGCACTTTTTGTTACATTTTTCCCTCAGCTTATAGCTGGTCCTATAGTCCATCACTCAGAGATGATGCCTCAATTTGCGCAGATAAAAAATAAAGTAAAAAACTATAAAAATATAGCTGCTGGACTATTTATATTTTCTATAGGTCTATTTAAAAAAGTGATTATTGCAGATACTTTTGCACAGTGGGCTACCAAGGGATTTGATGTTGCTTCAGCACTTACTTTTTTTGAAGCATGGGCAACAAGTCTTGCCTACACATTTCAACTATACTTTGACTTTAGCGGTTATACTGATATGGCAATAGGAGCTGCACTCCTTTTTAACATAAAACTTCCTATCAACTTTAACTCTCCATATAAAGCAAGAGACATCCAAGACTTCTGGAGAAGATGGCATATAACACTAAGTAGATTCTTAAGAGATTATATCTATATACCACTTGGAGGTAATAGAAAAGGAAAATTTAGAACTTATGCAAATCTTATGACTACATTTATACTTGGTGGTCTTTGGCATGGTGCTGGGTGGACATTTGTTTTCTGGGGTGCTCTTCATGGTGTTGCTCTTGCTATCCATAGGTTATGGAAAAGCTTTGGGTTTACTATGAACAAGTATTTGGCTTGGTTTATAACTTTTAACTTTATCAACATGGCATGGGTATTTTTTAGAGCAAAAGAGTGGAGTGATGCTATAAAAGTACTCTCTGGTATGTTTGGTTTTAGTGGTATTATGTTATCCGATAGAACACTATACAAAATTAGTTTTTTAAGAGATTTTATCACTTCTCATCCAGAAAATTTTGGAAGACTTATATTTGGTACTTCCCCTTTTACATGGGGTATTGCTGCAATTATTGTAGTTCTAGTATCAAAAAACTCAATGGAGCTTTTAAAAGAGTTTAAACCAAACTATAAAAATCTTACTATTGTTACATTTGTATTTATATATACACTTTTAAACATGAATAAAATATCAGAATTTCTATATTTTAATTTCTAGGGATATCAATGAACTCAAAAAAATTTACACTCATAATTACAACTATACTATTTATCTTTGTTTCAACAAATGCTCTCATATGGAATCTTTCAACAAAACATATCCTAACAAGAGAGAACCAAAATATAGTCTCTGGTGATTTAGCAAGAATGGGCTATCTATATAAGTTTGCTCATTTTAGAAAAAATGACACAAATCTTACAAAAGTACATTTTGAAGCAAGTAACTATAAAATGTCACCGATAGATATGATTACCATTGGTGACTCTTTTTCGCAAGGTGTCATGGGTGGACCAAATAGATACTACCAAGACTTCATTGCAACAAAACTAAATCTTAATATCTTAAACATACTAAACTACAAACAACACAGCAAGATAGAGACTTTAGCTATACTTGCAAATAGTGGATTTTTCAAAAAAATTGGTGTCAAGTATGTCTTAGTTGAAATCACACAAAGAGGATCAGTAAAAGAGCTTACTGGAAATATAAACTATAAAGCAGATGAATCAATACCAAATATAGAAAAATTCTATAAGTTTGGAAACAATGACACTAACAATGAGTATATGCAACTACCCAAAACTTCATTTATTAACAATGGAAATTTCAAATACTTACTTTTTAATATCCTCTATCACTTCTCGGATCATGCCATATTTTCAAAAGTATACATGACCTCTATGATTGAGGATTTTTTCTCAGTTGGTCCAGATAACAAGCTACTATTTTATAATAATGATCTAAAATCAATAAGAAAAAACAATCAAAGCAATCTTTCTCAGATAAATAAGAACTTAAATAAACTACAGAAAATCTTAAAAAAACAGAACATAAAACTTATATATATGCCCGTTGTAACAAAATATGATCTCTACAGTAAATTCATAAAAGATAATCCATATCCAAAAGATCTCTCTTTTGAGATATACAACAAACTAAAAAAAGACTATATATTTATCGATACAAAAAAAATACTATTAAAAAAGCTTGATAAGCATAAACAAGATATATTTTATGTAGACGATACACACTGGACCTACAAAGCTTCAGATGCCATTAGTGATGAAATAAA
>JALSME010000060.1 GCA_026987955.1 Sulfurospirillum sp. | reverse complement strand
CAAAAAAATCCAAAAAAATCAATACTGCTTGTAAGATGCGACAGTGGGAGTCAAGTTGGACTAGGGCATGTTATGCGAGATATAGTCTATGTTAAAGAGTATCATAAAGACAGTGAAGTGCATTTTGCATGTAGAGACCTCAAAGGAAACATAAACCACAAAATCCCCTTTCCTTTGCACTCGCTAAAAACAAACAGACTGAATGAACTGCAAAGCCTCATTGACTCTTTAAGTGTAGATACTCTAGTCATAGACAACTACGACATTGATTATGAGTACGAAAAAAAACTCAAAACTCAAAACTCAAAACTCAAAATTATCTGTTTTGATGATGAATACAAAGAGCATTTTTGCGATGAGATCATAAACCATAATCTAAGCGCAGATAGGCAAAAATACAAAGACCCTAGTCTTGTAAATATCATCCCACCACTCATAAGAGAAGAGTTCAAAAAAGAGAAGCAGATAAAAAGAGAGAAGATTTATGACTATTTGGTAGCAATGGGAGGAGCAGATACTACAAATATAAATATACCCATACTAAAAACTGTACCACCAAACTCAAAAATAGCACTCTTAACAACAAGTGCAAACTCAAATTTGAAAGAGTTAAAAGAGTTTGTAAAGAACAAAGAGAACATAACTCTACATGTAGACTCAAATGAGGTAGCAAAGATTATGAACCAAAGCAAGTTTGCCATAATAACACCAAGCGTGATAGTGCATGAAGTTTTGTTTATGGGGGTTGATTTTAGAGCTATTAAGACAGCTGATAATCAGGACGATATATACATGTACCTAAAGAAAAATGGATACAAAGTTAGTGAAAACTTGATATAATAACAAGAAAAAGGGAAGAAGATGGTTGACATAGAAGAGCTAAAGCCTAAGATAGTAGAAGCTTTGATACCACTAAAGCCTGATAAAATTATACTTTTTGACTATCCAAATCCAAATTATTGTTTGCCACCAAAAGAAGAAATAAAAAATGTTTTAAATTTTACAGAAGAGCTTTTTGATAAAGTTCGTAAAATATTAAATATAGATAAAAATGAGATAGAATGAGACTATCCAATTGTAACTCAAGCAAAGACGGAGTCTTCATCATAGCTGAACTTTCTGCCAACCATGGCGGAGATATAAATATAGCTCTAAAAACTATAAAAGCTGCATATGAAGCTGGAGCAGATGCTATCAAACTTCAGACTTACACCGCAGATACTCTTACGCTTGATTGTGATAAAGATGACTTCATGGTCAAAGGTGGAACACTTTGGGATGGAAAAAAACTTTATGATTTGTATAAGGAAGCATATACCCCTTGGGAGTGGCATAGTGAACTATTTAGATATGCGAGAAGTTTAGGACTAGATATATTTTCAACTCCATTCGACAGAAGTGCGGTTGATTTTTTGGAGCAGTTTAATCCAAGTTGCTATAAGGTAGCATCTTTTGAGATAACGGACTATGATTTAGTGGAGTATATTGCTAGTAAAAAAAGACCGATGATAATCTCAACAGGCGTAGCAACACTGCATGAGATAGAAGATGTAGTAAAAATCTGCAAAAATGTTCCACTAACACTACTAAAATGCACCTCAGCTTATCCTGCAAAGTTTGAAGATGCAAACTTACTCACAATCCCTGATATGAAAAAAAGATTTGGAGTTGAAGTTGGCTTTAGTGACCATACTCTAGGGATTACTGCCCCAGTTGTAGCAGTAGCTCTTGGTGCAAAAGTGATAGAAAAGCACTTTATATTAGATAAAAGCATAGGTGGTGCAGATGCAGATTTTTCATTAGATAAAATAGAGTTTAAAGAGATGGTAAAAGTAGTAAGGGAGGCTGAAAAACTGCTAGGAAAACCAAACTATGAACCAAAAAATGGAAGAGTTTTCACAAGAAGTCTATATGTGAGTAAAGAGATAAAAAAAGGTGAAAAATTTACCAAAGAAAATGTAAGAAGTGTAAGACCAGGCTATGGGCTTCACCCTAAACATTTAAAAGATATGTTGGGCAAAACTGCCAGCAGAGATTATGAGTTTGGTGAGAGATTTTCACTTTGAAAAGTATTGCAATTTTAACAACTAAAAACCAATGGTTCCAAGAGCATGCTGAAAAACTCTCAAAAGAGTTAAAGTGTAGTTTGTATTTTAACCATAATAAAACAAAAAATTTTGATATAGTTTTTATACTATCTTATCACAATATAATTCCAAGGCATATACTAAAGTCTAACCGGCACAATATTGTTATTCATGCGAGTGCTTTACCAAAAGGTAAGGGATGGGCTCCTTTTTTTTGGCAAGTGATAGAGGGTAAAAAAGAGATAGTTTTTTCTATGTTTGAGGCAAATAGTGGTGTCGATGACGGTCCAATATACATGCAAAAGAGATTGCACCTGACAGGTTATGAGCTTTATGATGAGCTAAGAGAAAAACAAGCAAATCTAACCAGTCAGATGTGCAAGGAGTTTATAGAAAATTATGAAAAGTACAAAACTCCAACACCTCAAAAAGGAGAAGAGAGTTTTTACCCCAAAAGAACACCAAAAGAGAGCAAACTAAATATAGATAAAACTATAAAAGAGCAATTTAATCTTCTTAGAGTTGTAAACAATGACGAATTTCCTGCCTTTTTTGAGCTAGATGGGCATAGATATACCCTAAAAATAGAATCGGAAAAATGGGGGGGGAGGATTGAACTGATAGATTTTGTTGATTTAACAAGGCAAGAAAAAGAGTTTGTCTTGTCTATGCGAAACCATGAAAGTATTCGTAAGTGGATGTATAATAGTGAGCCTATAGCCTTGAGAGAACACTTAGATTTTATAGGTTCTTTAGAACTAAATACACAAATGCACTATCTTCTTATAAAAAAAGACCATACTATTTTAGGTGTGGTTGATTTTAAATTTAACAATAAAGAGGCATTTTTCGGACTCTATACCAATAGTTTTGAAAAAATGGCAGGAGCAGGAAGAGTTCTAGAAGAGGTTTGCATAAAGTATATTTTTG
>JALSME010000059.1 GCA_026987955.1 Sulfurospirillum sp. | reverse complement strand
ATTTTAGGTGTGGTTGATTTTAAATTTAACAATAAAGAGGCATTTTTCGGACTCTATACCAATAGTTTTGAAAAAATGGCAGGAGCAGGAAGAGTTCTAGAAGAGGTTTGCATAAAGTATATTTTTGAAATTTTAAATCTAAATAGACTAAAGCTGGAGGTTTTCAAAGACAATAAACCTGCCATACACTTATATAGAAAATATAATTTTAAAGAGGTAAACAATAAAATAATAAATAAAAAAGAAATAATTTGCATGGAGTTAGAATTTAAGGGTCAGGTATTTACTTTTAACTAAAAAATGATATAATGTTTTACTCTAATATGTGAGGAAAAACATAATGCCTAGAAAACCAAGAATAGAAGAGATAGGTTTTTATCATATAATCAATCGTGGAGTTGAGAGAAGAGATATTTTTTTAGACGACAATGACTATGAAAAGTTCTTAGAGATTGTTGACGAGAGTAGTGAGGTTTATGGCTTCAATATTCACTCTTTTTGCTTGATGAACAATCATTATCATCTTCTACTGCAAACCCATGAGGAAAATCTCTCTTTGATTATGCGACAAATAAACTCAAGGTATAGCATATATTTTAATAACAGATACAAAAGAGTAGGACCTTTATGGCAGGGGCGTTTTAAATCATTTTATATTTATGACGACAACTATTTAGGAAGCCTAGTAAAATACATAGAGCGAAACCCCATAAAAGCAAATATAACAGACAAAATTGGCGAGTATCTATGGTGCATGAGCAGTAAAAAAACTCACTTTGAGTGTTTGGATTTTGAGCTTTTAGAGAGTATCGATTTGGACCAAGAATTATCACAAAAAGAACTTCAAAATATAGAAAGTATCGCAACATCCAAGCTAGAAATAAAAGACAAAAAACTAATAAAAAGCAAAAAGAGAGAATTGCATTGTTATTTTGAAGATTTCACAAGGGAGGTGGCCATCGCAGAGGCCATAAAAGACGGCTATTTGCAAACTCAAATTGCAAAGCACTTAAATCTTTCAGTGGTGAGCATCTCTAAGGCATACAAAAATTATAGACAAAAAGTTAAACTTTTCGATAAGCTAAAAGACAAAGGTATCTTTTGGAGTTATAGCAAAGAGATAACTTATGCTAAGGCAGGAGAGTCTTTTTTTATAGAGCATATACTAAAATATACAGATTTTTACGATATAGTTTTAGCCTTTAAACTTTTTGGAAAAAGAGTTATGAAAAGAGTTTGGGAGCAAAAATTAGCAAGTGATCAACACTTCATAAAAACAAACTTGATGCTAGCAAGAGTTTTTTTTAATATGGATGTAGAGAGTGATTACTTTAAAGGGAGAAAAAATGAAAGATTTGAAAAACTTAAGCTACTTGCTTCCTAAAACAAAAGCTCTACTGTTAAAACTAAACAGCAATTGTCCTTTTTTAAGCAAGTATGTACTAGTTGGCGGCTCGGCACTTGCTCTACATGTAGAGCATAGAAAGAGTGAAGATTTAGATTTTTTTACATATGAAGATAGTTTTGATAAGAAAGAAATTTTTCGGTATTTGCAAAACTTTAAAAATAGTGAAATTCTCAATCAAACTGATGAGCAGATTGACTTGCTGCTAGATGGGGTCAAAGTGACTTTTTTCAATGCAAAATGGAAATTTTTAAAACCAAAAAAAATAGAAACTTTCAATCTCGCCTCATTAGAATCCATATGTGCTATGAAAGTAAATGTTGTTTTTTTAAGAGCAAAATACAGGGATTATTATGATCTCTATTTTTTAGTAAAGCAGCTTGGTATAAATACTGTTTTTAAAAATAGCTTACAAGTTTTAGAGGGATTGACTTTTAAACTTTTTGTAGTTTCATTGCTTTACATAGATGACATTGAAGATGATAATATAGACTACCTAGAGCCTGTAAAACAAATAAAAAAAGTAAAAATAAGAGATTTTTTTCAGACTGAAATAAATAAGTTAAAAGTAAATACCTGACCCTGCAAATGTGACCCTGCAAATGCCCTGACCCTGCAAATGCTACAAAAGAAAAGTAATGTATCGGGCATACGCCTGTCCCTGGCCCTATAAAGTACCGAAATTACCAAAAGGAATCAAATTTGCTTGCTTACAGTTATATAGTTAGAAATAAAAAGGATATATATGGATAACTTTCAAAAGAACATAGAGGCACTAATATCAATAAATCCGAAACTTACTCAGAATATTGCAAGCATAGAGACAAATAGTAGATACGAAGTTTTTCAAGGAAAAGATGAATTTGATATTAACTTTTTAGATAATATAACACAAGAATTCATGTATTCCCATCCACTAGAAGAGCTAAGAAAATTCTTAAATATGCAAAACGATAGTGTCACTCCGCCTGTTAGATATTTTTTTGGAATTGGAAATGGTTTGGCATTAAACTCACTGCTTAATGATAACAAAATAAAGCGCGTTGTAGTGTTTGAGCCATCTGTAGAATTATTGTATATAGTATTTAATCTTATAGATTTTTCAAAACATATTATAGAGAAAAAATTAATTTTGGAACATTCAGAAAGTACAAACTTCACATCAATACATACAATTTTAAATCATCATGACAGTATTTTATATGTTAAGCATTTTAAACTTGAAAGTTTTTCTATATATTATGAAAAAGTATTTTCGAAAGAATATGAAAAATTACTACCAGTAATGACGGATGCTTTTTATTCTATTGTTGCTGGTCATGGTAATTGTGCTATCGATACTCTAATAGGTATAAAGCATCACATATCTAATCTACCACAAATGGTAAGCTCTCCTAAGATTGTTGACTTTGGACAAAAATCTAGCTCCAGAATAGCAATTATTGTATCGACAGGCCCTAGCTTAACAAAACAGTTACCTCTTTTAAAACAGATACAAAATTATGTTACAATTATTTCATTAGATGCTAGTTTTCCTATTTTGGAAAAACACAATATAAAACCAGATTTTGTTACTGTTATAGAGCGAGTTCCTTTGACTGCGGACTTTTTTAAAAGAACAAAAAAATCTTTTCAAAAAGATATAAACTTTATTCTCGCCTCAGTGGCTCATAAAGATGTGATTGATGCCATTAAAGATGGTGTGATTACAATTCAAGCAAGACCACACCTATACGGTAAAAAAATAGGTCTTGATGAGTTTGGATACTTAGGAGCCGGAATGAGTACAGCAAATTTGGCTCATGAATTCGCATATCTTTTAGGAGCAAAGAAGATAGTTCTTGTTGGTCAAGATTTAGCCTTTGAAGAGGGTGGAGCATCTCATGCAAATGATCACACATTTGGAGAAACAGAGATAGATGAAAATAAACACGATCTTTTTGTTGAGGGATATGGAGGAGATAAAAGTGTTAAAACGACTTATATTTGGTCTTTATTTAAAAATTATTTTGAGAGAACTATAGCTTCTGCAACAAAACTAGGTTATGCCCAGACCATAAACGCTACTGAAGGTGGAGCAAGAATAGAAGGTGCTATTGAGATGCCTTTCAAAGAAGTAGTGAGTTTATTTGTAGACAAAAGTAGCAAAAAAGAAAAAATTCAAGTATTGCCACCTATAAAGCTAGAGCAACAGAAGTATACTGACCAGTATATTGAAAAAATCAATGAATGGATAAAAGACTCTATCGATAGACAAGAGCAAATTGAAGCAGTTTTTTTAGATGTTCAGAAAATCACAGAAAAAATTGTTAAATACAAAGATACTAATAAGCTAAAAAAATTAAAACTAGACAAACTTCTTCCATATTTGGAAAAAATAGATACCATAAAAGAGTTCTTTAATGATGACGACTTTAATATCTACTATAAAGAGGTTGTTCAGACATATATTTACTCTATGGAATTTGATTTGGTTGATATTACACTAATAAATTCTAAAACCAAAGAGGAAAATATTGCAAAAGTTACTGATTGGATTATGCAACATAGCTACTGGCTATTTGCACTTGCCGGAGGCATACAGGCGGTTAGAGACACCATCATGAGTGCCGTAAAAACATGGGATGAAGAGTTGCAAAGTAGAATTACTGTTCCTGAAAAAAAAGTCATTCCTATCGATCAAAAGAAATATTCATATCTATTAAAAAAAGCAAAAAAACTAGAAGAGGATTATAGAAAAAAGAGCGAGAGCTAACTCTCACTCTTTTGCTGTTTCAAGATTTACTGTAATAGTCTTAAAACATTTTGCTGAACAGCATTTGCTTGACTCATTGCATAACTTCCAGATTGTGCTAGGATATTAAACTTAGAGAAGTTTGCTGATTCTGCAGCAAAGTCAACATCACGAATGGTAGACTCAGCAGCTTTTACATTTACTTGAGTTACGGAGATATTGTTTATAGTAACAGTCAGCTGGTTTTGAGTAGAACCAAGGTCTGCTCTAGTTGCATCAAGTTGTCTAGTTGCACTCTCAGCAATATCCATAACAGCCATTGCTCCTTTTAGAGTAGTTACACCTAAAGTAATTCCTCCAGCAGCATCTGTGCTATTTACTCCAAATGCTCTAGCATCTGCAGATGTGAAGTTTTTAAGAGTATCTGCAAGGTTAATTGTAGATTCAAATGTGCCTGAAAGACCACCTGATACAAATATATCTGCAGCACTTAATCTGCTAATTGTTACCTCACCGATTGTTTCTGCTGCAGTTAATGATCCAGCAACACTTATAGCTCTACCATCGATTGAATTTAGGACAAGCTGTCCCGACTCATCAATAGATGCTCTTACGCCTGTTTGAGCAGTTGCTGAATTTATTGCATTTACTAGTGCTCCATCAGCATCATTAGCAACAGTATCAACTGCACCTATTGTGATGCCATTTATTGCAAAAGATGCACTAGTATCTGCTACAGCAACTCTTGATTCAACATTCCATGTAGCCTTTACACCACCAAGTATATCGCTATTCTTGTTTATAACATCTGCAAGAGCAGAAACTCCTGTACCTGCACTTGTGCTTATGATAGCAGATTCTAGAGCAACTGTAGTACCAGCAACACTAAATTTAAGTGTTTGTACTCCCACAGCTGAAACTTTAGTTGTTTCATATCTTGTTGCACCAATCTTGTCTGTATTTGTTGCTCCAATACTTGCTTTGATGGTTTGGTTTGAGTAAGCTCCTACTTGAAACTCTTTATTTGTAAAAGATCCTGAAAGAAGAGCTTGACCATTAAAACTAGTTTGTGAAGCGATGTTGTCTAGTTGCTCTAGAAGACGAGTGATGTCTGACTGCAAAGCCTTTCTAGAGTCATAATTTTGACCATCTTGAGCAGCTTGAGTAGCTTTTGTCTTGATAGTATCAAGAATCTTAAGTTGCTCATCCATTGCTTTATCTGCAGTCTGAATGATACCTATAGCATCATTACCATTTGCAATTGCTTGACCCAAAGCACTTGCTTGAGAACGAAGAGAATCGGCAATTGCCATTCCAGACGCATCGTCTGCTGCTGTGTTAATTCTCAAACCTGAAGAAAGCTTTGATAGTGAGCTGTCTAAGTTTCTGTTGTTCATAACCGCATTGTTGTGAGCGTTAAGTGCCGCAACATTTGTGTTAATTCTAAATCCCATGATAAATCCTTTTATCGTAAATTTTGAGTGGCATCCTTGCCTCTCTTGTAAACTAAATCGGAGGGTGTGAGAAAAACTTTATAGTTTAATAGCCAATAATTTCCTCATTTACTATATTTGTGCTACAATTGCGAAATCGAAAATACATATATATAGGTAGAGCATGAAAAACTTAATCATAGTGGAGTCACCCACTAAAGTAAAAACAATCAAAACATTTTTGGGTAAGGACTATGAAGTAGTGGCTTCAAAGGGGCATATACGAGATCTTCCAAAGAGTAGTTTTGGAATCAAAATCGAAGATGGGAAGTTTGTTCCTGAGTATAGAGTTGCTCGTGATCACTCTGCTGTGGTAAAAGATATAAAAACAAAAGCAAAAAAAGCAGATACAATCTACATCGCGACGGATGAGGATCGTGAAGGGGAGGCTATAGGCTTTCACATAGCAACTGCAATTGGTAAAAAGCCTGAGGAGTTACCTCGTATAGTTTTTCATGAGATTACAAAGACAGCTATCAAGCATGCTCTTGATAATCCTCGTAAACTTGACTTTGCTAGTATAAATGCGCAACAAACAAGAAGACTTCTAGATCGTATAGTGGGTTATAAACTCTCTCCACTGCTAGCTTCAAAGATTCAAAAGGGGCTTAGTGCAGGGCGTGTTCAAAGCTCAACACTTAAGATAGTAGTAGATAGAGAAAAAGAGATACGAGCTTTCAAGCCTGAGGAGTTCTGGTCGCTAGATGCCATTTTTGACAAAAATATAGAGTCTATTTTGGTCAAATTTGATGGTGAAAAGATAGAAAAAATGACTATATCAAATGGCGATAGAGCTAAAGAGATACAAAAAAGACTAAAAGGTGAAGATTTTATTGTAGCTTCTATTGAGAAAAAAGAGAGAAAAAGTTCTCCTAGTCCTGCTTTTATGACCTCTACTTTACAGCAGACTGCTTCAAGCTCTTTAGGCTTTTCTCCAAAGAAAACTATGATGGTCGCTCAAACTCTCTACGAGGGTGTTAAGACTCACAAGGGGGTTACGGGAGTTATTACCTATATGAGAACAGACTCTTTGAGTGTAGCTAAAGAGGCTATAGAAGGAGCTAGGGAGCATATACTAAGTTCTTATGGTAAAGATTACCTGCCTTCTAAGCCAAAGTATTACAAGTCAAAAGCAAAAGGTGCACAAGAGGCTCACGAGGCTATACGACCTACGCTTATAGACTTTACTCCACAAATTGCAAAAGACTTTTTAAAGCCAGATGAGCTTAAACTCTATTCACTAATCTATAGCAGATTTTTGGCTTCTCAAATGAACAGTGCGAAGTTTGAATCGCAAAGCATCATCTTTAAAAGTGAAAGTGGAGAGTTCAAGGCTAGTGGAAGAAAGCTACTTTTTGATGGATTTTATAGAGCATATGGAGTTAGTGATAAAGACAAACTTCTCCCAGATTTAAAGTTAAATCAAAGCATAGACTTGACTAAACTAGATGCAAATCAGCATTTTACAGAGCCTCCATCTCGCTACAGTGAGGCGAGTTTGATTAAAAAGATAGAGAGTTTAGGAATAGGAAGACCTTCTACTTATGCCCCAACTATTTCGACACTTGTAGCAAGAACATACATAACAATAGAGAAAAAACAGCTAATCCCAAGTGAAAATGCTTTTACGGTAATCAAACTTCTTGAGGAGCATTTTCCTGAGATAGTAGATAGCTCTTTTACCTCTAGCATGGAAGAAACACTAGATCTCATAGCAGAAGAAAAAGCAGACTGGCAAGAGGTTCTAAGAGAGTTTTATGAGCCATTTATGAAAAAAATTGAAGATGGCAAGAAAAATATAAAGAGCCTAAAGGTAGTTGTGCCTACTGGTGAGGATTGTCCTGATTGTGGTAGTCCACTTGTCAAAAGAAAGGGAAGATTTGGAGAGTTTATAAGTTGCAGTACTTTTCCGAAGTGCAAGTATACTAAAAACTTAGGAAAAACAGAGAAAAAACCACAAGTTATACTGAGTGTTAAGTGTCCTGATTGTGGTGGAGATATAGTTGAGCGTATGTCAAGACGAGGCAAGTTTTTTGGTTGTGGGAACTATCCAAAGTGTAAGTTTATAGCGAACTTTGAGCCAACAGATAAAAAGTGCCCTGAGTGTCAAGGCATGATGGGTAAAAAAGAGCTAAAAACAAAACGATACTACGAGTGCTTCAAATGCAAGCATAAAGAAGAGTTTTGATGACAGAAGTGATAAAGAGAGCAAATGGCTGAAATTTCGATTATATTTTCTATATCGGCTATACTGTTTTTATCGCCATTTTTGTCTAGGTATATAAAGATGCCTACTCCTGCTTTGGAGATTATATTGGGTATGTTTGCAGCTTATTTTGGACTAATATCTGACTATTATCTTTTTGAGCTTATAGCTCATGTAGGATTTTTCTACCTAATGTTTATGGCTGGAACAGAGGTTGATCTAAAAATGTTTGTCAAGATAGATAAAAGTATTTTGAAAAAAGGGATTATATACCTGATTTCGCTCTATATTTTGTCAACTTTGTCTGTCGTATATTTTGAGATGAGTAAAATCATGATAATCATAATTCCAACACTTTCTGTTGGGCTTATTCTTGCGCTTTACAAAGACTATGGTAAGAACGCTCCATGGTTAAATTTGTCTATGGTTGTTGGAAGTATGGGAGAGTTAGTTAGTATTTCTCTACTTACTTTTACAGGTGCTGCTTTAGAATTTGGTATCGGATTTGAGTTGTACAAGGCTGTTTTGTATCTGGTACTTCTCTTGGGTGGAATTGTAATAATTTTTAAACTTTTACATGTACTATTTTGGTGGTATCCTGAGATTAAAACATATCTTATGCCTCATGCTGACAAGGAAGAGCAGGATCTAAGGCTTTCAATGGGACTCTTTTCCCTTATGATTGGACTTATGATTTTACTGCATCTAGAAATTGCATTTGGTGCTTTTATTGCTGGTATATTTATTGCTACATTTTTTGAGCATAAAGAGGATCTTCCTCATAAGATATCATCTTTTGGATTTGGATTTCTAGTTCCAATATTTTTTGTTTATATTGGCTCTACATTTGATCTTCTTTCTTTAGGTGTCTCTGGAGTTGTATCTACAGCTTTAACCATTGTAGCTTTGATGGTATTGGTAAGACTATTATCATCATTTATTTTTTTAGGCTATCTTAGTAGGGTAGACATACTAAGATTTGCATTGTCACAGTCCATGCCCCTAACACTTACTATTGCTATTGCAACTATTGCATACAACTCACAAAATATTAGTGAGATGTTGTACTCAGCACTCATTTTGGCTTCGTTGATTGAAGTTGTTATAGGTATGATTGGTATAGAAGTTATTACACTTATTAAAAATAAATTTAAACTTAATAAAGGGTAATTAAAATATCTATTTAAGCTAAAATATATAAATTAACTTTTTAAAGCTTACTTTTTTATAATATTTTTATTGTATTATACCTATAATATAAAAATTAAAAGAGGAGTTTTTATGCCAAACAAAACACTAACGGTTATAGACAATCGAAGTGGGGAAAAGTATGATTTCCCAATCTTAGAGCCAACTATAGGACCAGATGTAGTTGATATATCTACTTTTTATCCAAAAACAGGAATGTTTACATTTGATAGAGGATTTACATCTACAGCAAACTGTCGTTCAAAGATTACTTACATAGATGGGGCTAAGGGCAAGTTGATGTACAGGGGATATGATATAGCATATCTTGCTACACAAAAAACATTTTTAGATACTGTAAATCTTCTTCTTCATGGGGAACTTCCAACTAGCGAAAGGTTAGAAGGTTTTAGTGAAGAGATGAAAAAGCGCTCATTTATACCAGAGGGAATGATGAAGCTTTTTGAGGCATTTCCAGATCGTGCTCACCCAATGGCAATACTTTCATCGGCAGTTTCTGCTCTTTCAACATTCTATTTTGATCATCTTGATATTGATACTCCTGAGGAGTATATGGAAATGTCCCATAGAATTATAGCAAAGATTCCTACTATTGCAGCACTGTCATATAGGCATTCTCAAGGTCTTCCAATCATATATCCAGATTTAAAAAAGGGCTTTACAGAGAACTTTTTGTATATGCTAAGAGGTTATCCTCATCACTATATAGATTTAAAGCCGATAGAAATAAAAGCACTAGATACAATCTTTACACTTCATGCGGACCATGAGCAAAATGCATCTACCACAACAGTTCGTGTTGTTGCTTCTACTCACGCTCACCCATATGCATGTATTGCTTCTGGTGTAGCGGCACTTTGGGGAAGAGCTCATGGTGGAGCAAATGAATCAGTAATCCGTCAATTAGAGATGATAGGTTCAGTTGAAAATGTAGACAAGTTTATAGCTAGGGCTAAAGATCCTGATGATGACTTTAGACTTATGGGATTTGGTCATCGTGTTTACAAAAACTTTGATCCTAGAGCCAAGATTCTTAAAAAGATTCAAAGCGAATTAGTAGAAGAGTTAAACCTAGATACAGGGCTCATGGCAGTTGCTAAGAAGATTGAAGATATAGCGCTAAATGATGAATACTTCATAAAACGAAATCTTTATCCAAATATAGACTTCTACTCAGGGGTAATTCTTCAGGCACTTAAGATTCCGAAAGAGATGTTTGCAGTTATTTTCGTTATAGGAAGAACACCAGGGTGGATTTCTCAGTGGATTGAACTCAAAGAGCAAGATACTATCAAAATAGCCCGCCCAAGACAACTTTACATTGGACCAGATGACAGGACTCCAGAGTATTAAAGAGCTCTACATGTAGAGGTGTTATATAGCCTCTACATGTAAACTACTTGAGTGTAAACATATATCCATCTTTAGTTTTTGTTTTATTATAGAGGTATTTTCCATCTAATTTGATAGCGATTCTATAGTAACCATCATGCTTTCCAATTATAATAGATTTAAAATACTTGGATTTTAAATCATATTTTTTTGTATAGAAAGAAATTTCCCTTTTAAAATCAACTACTATCTTGTATGGTTTTGTTATCAAAAAATCTCTCAATTTTTTATCTTTAGTTTTAATCTGTATGGTATTGTTTTTTATGCTAAAAAGTACAATATCTTTAAAGTTTATATTTTTTTCTTTTTCTATTTTTTGAGTAGAAGATTTTATCTTATAATCATACTTTTTAACTATTAGTTTATCGTGCCAGTCAATTTTCTGATCAATTTTAACAGTTTTACTCTCTAGTGAACCATCTAAGTTTTGATACTCAAAGGATACACTTTTTAATATGCGAGCACTACTTGGAAGCTGAAATTCTATTTTAGAAAAGTTTTTTCTGTTCTCTTTTTTATATGTTGTATGACCAATTGTAGCTGAGGATTCTATGGGCTCAAATGGGTTGTCTCTTGCTATCAGTGAGATAACAAAGAGGGTTAAAATTAGAACTATATATCTCATGTTTACCTCTTTATTGCTCTGGGTCTAAATCTTTTAATTCAAAATACTCTTTTTGTAAAATAGCATTTTCCTGCTTTAAAGCTTCTATGCTCTTTTGAAGTATCTCTTTTTCAGATTGAAGATTAAGTAGCACATCTAAAGAGCTATTACCAAAAAGCATATCTCCTATGTAGATACCAAATCCAATTACAACTACAAAAAGAGCAAAGATTTTGAGGTAAAAAAAGATATTTTTAGACTCTCTTTTGTTTACCTCTTCCTCAAACTCTTCTAGTATTTCACTCATTATTTAAATAGTGATTTTCCTAAAAATTCACTACCGCTAAGTCCTCTTTCAATTTCAAGTAACCTATTATATTTAGCATTTCTCTCGCCTCTTGCTGTTGCTCCTGTTTTGATTTCTCCACAGTTTAGTGCAACTGCAAAATCTGCTATAAAAGCATCTTCACTCTCGCCACTTCTGTGACTCATAACACACTTATAGTTGTTTCTTTGTGCAAGTCTTACGGTTTTCATAGTTTCACTTACACTTCCAATTTGATTTGGTTTTATCAAAATTGAGTTTGCAATGCCTTTTTGAATTCCCTCTGTTAAAATTTTCTCATTTGTTACAAACAGATCATCACCAACTATTTGGATTTTATCTCCAAGTTTTTCTGTCATAAGTTTCCAGCCATCCCAGTCATCTTCGCTTAGTCCATCTTCGATTGATACAATTGGGTAGTTGTTACACATATCTACAAAGTAGTCTACTAGCTCAGCACTCGTTAGTGTTCGGTTTTCACTCTCAAGTCTATATCCACCCTCTACAGCAAACTCACTACTTGCAGTATCTAGTGCAATGCCAAAGTCATCTCCTGGCTTATAACCTGCATTTTGAATTGCCTGCATGATTACCTTTAGAGGCTCTTCGTTATCTTTTAGATTTGGAGCAAATCCACCTTCGTCTCCAAGAGCTGTACTCTCCCCTAAATCTGCTATGATTTTTTTAAGGTTATGATAGACCTCTGTTGATGCTCTTAGTGCCTCTTCAAATGTAGTAAAGTTTAAAGGCATTATCATATACTCTTGAAAATCTACACTATTGTTTGCGTGACTTCCTCCGTTGATGATGTTAAACATAGGAGCAGGGATAACAAGTGCATTAGAACCACCTAGGTATCTATAAAGAGGAAGACCCAAGCTTTTAGCTGCAACTCTTGCTACTGCCATACTTACACCAAGGACAGCATTTGCTCCAAGATTGGAGTAGTTTTCAGTCCCATCTATCTCTTTCATGATACCGTCTATGGTCCCTTGGTCATAAGGGTTTAGTCCTACTAAGTTGTCTGCTATGGTTTCATTGATATTTGCACATGCTTTTAAGACACCTTTTCCCATGTATCGGTTGTCGTTATCTCTTAGTTCTAGTGCCTCTCTTTTTCCTGTACTCGCTCCACTTGGTACTATTGCATTTGAGCTTATGCCATTGCTTAGTTTTACTGTTGCTCTTACTGTCGGATTACCTCTACTATCTAGTACTTCGTCTGCAAAAATCTCATCTATAAATATCATATTTATTATCCCTAATCATTGTTATATGTAAAGAAAAATCACTCCGACTCTTCTAACTCTATCTCTATGCCCATACCCATTTGCTCTTTAATCTTGTTTTCAATCTCAAGTGCAACTTCTCGGTTTTCTTTTAAAAGAGCCTTGACATTTTCACGCCCTTGTCCTAGTCTCATCTCTCCATAGCTAAACCAGGCTCCACTTTTGTCTATGATGTCAAGCTTGACCCCATAGTCTACAAGTTCACCCTCTTTGGATATACCTTCTCCAAACATTATATCAAATTCTGCCTGACGAAATGGAGGTGCTACTTTGTTTTTTATAACTTTTGCACGAGTTCTATTTCCTATGACTTCTTCACCCTGTTTTAGAGTTGCGATTTTTCTTACATCAATTCTAACAGAAGCGTAAAACTTTAGAGCATTTCCGCCAGTGGTAGTTTCAGGTGAGCCGTAACCCATAGTTCCTATCTTCATACGAATTTGATTGATAAAGATTATAGTAGTACCCATCTTGTGAACAATGCCAGTTAACTTTCTCAAGGCTTGACTCATAAGCCTTGCTTGAAGACCAACATGAGTATCGCCCATATCACCCTCTATCTCTGTTTTTGGAGTCAATGCCGCAACAGAATCGATGACTATAAGATCAACTGCTCCACTTCGAGTAAGTGTTTCAACAACATCCAAAGCTTGCTCGCCAAAATCTGGCTGAGAAACCAGAAGGTTATCTGTATCAACACCTAGATTTCCAGCATATTTTACATCAAGAGCATGTTCAGCATCTACAAATGCACAGATACTACCCTGAGCTTGAGCTTGAGCTGTAACTTGCAATGCCAAAGTAGTTTTACCTGAACTCTCTGGACCATAAATCTCAATGATTCTGCCCTTTGGAACACCATTGATACCCAAAGCCATATCAAGTCCTAGCGAGCCTGTGCTTATTGAGTCAATCGGCTCTATATTTTTTTCACCAAGACGAACAAGAGTACCCTTGCCAAATGCTTTATCTATCTGTTTTATCGCTAAATCTAGTGCTTTTTTCTTTTTTTCATCAATTTCCATTTTGTTTTTCCTTTGTGATTTATTATTTTATCATTTTACACTTAAAAAAGCTCTTTAGAAGTCCAAAGGACTTAAAACTTTTGTCCTGTTTAGTTGTGATACTACATGAGTGTAAACCATCGTTGTTTCTACGCTACGATGCCCTAGCAACTCTTGAATAGTCCTCAAGTCTATCCCCGCCTGTAAAAGATGAGTTGCATAAGAGTGCCTAAATATATGCGATGTTACCCTTTTGTTTAGATTTGCTTTTTGTGAAGCTTGTTTTATGTTGC
>JALSME010000058.1 GCA_026987955.1 Sulfurospirillum sp. | reverse complement strand
TTAAAGGAGAACTAGTGGGCACTGCTATTACAAAAACAGAAAAAGATGCACTTAATGAGCTATTTGATGCCATGAGAAAAAGAGATGATTTTTTCTATAAATTTCAAAATTCTAGAAAAGAAATCATTAGTTTTTTCAAAATTATCTTCAAAAAAGAAAAAATTTTTAAATAATTGTAAAATTTAAATATAAACTCATAACAACTACAAATCCCTATATAAAGCAATTCTTTAGACTTTAAAAATAATATATTTATGTAAAATTTATACTTTAGTCAATTAGACTCAAGTTTATACTTGACAAGATAGCACTCAATGTTGTATAATTTCATCAGCAATTAAATATAAAGAGTGCTAATGACTAAGAGAGACATAATTTTAGAAGCAATTATCCAAGAGTATTTGAATTCAAAAGAGCCAATAGGTTCTAGTGAATTACAAAAATGTATGGATATAGAGATATCGCCTTCTACGATTAGAATCTATCTTAATCGTCTCTCCAAGGAGGGTTCTTTAGTTCAATTGCATGTGAGTAGCGGAAGAGTTCCAACCAATGAAGCTCTTATAGAGTACTGGGTAGATAGACTTAATCCTAAAAAAACTTTAGAGATTGAGAGTATAGAAAAGTTTGAAAACTCTGCAAATGAGTATGGGATTTTTTGTATTGCTCAAAAAAGATCTGAAGAGTTTTTAAAAGAAGTAATAGAAGTTAATGGAAGATTTATTATATTGACTTTTGATACTAAAGAGGTTGTCTTAAAGTATAGTGAACAAGTTAGCAGGTTTTTATCAAACCTTGTTGGCTCACATATGAGGGAGCTAAAAAGTATTTCAGCACAAGTTGGTCTTTATGAGCTATATGACAAGTTGGATCAAATATTGAGTTATGAGCCTCTCGTAAATGTGGGGGAAAGCCATCTATACGAGATAGCAAAAGAGCATGAAGACAGAAGTTTTATTGAAAATATTCTAAATTATGAGTTCTCTTTTGATCTTAAAGAGGGTATATATTTTGATGGATTTGTTCCGCATGGCTGTTTGGCAATAAAGCAACTTGCAATAGTAGAAGACGAAGATGCTAGTCTATTTTGCTTTGGTGAAATAGATAGTGATTTTGAAAGTTTTTTGAAAGGAGAGATTAAGTGAGTGAAAAAGAAAAAGTAGATTTAGAAGTAGAAACTTCAGAAGAGGTCTCACAAGAAGTGAAAAAGGAACAGCAAAATCAAGAAGATGTGACTGTTGAAGAAGAGCCTCAACTTGATGAAAAAGAAATGCTTAAAAATAGAATTGCAGAGCTTGAAGATCAATATCTAAGAGCAAATGCAGAGTTTGAAAATATGAGAAAACGACTTGAAAAAGAGAAGATGAGTGCAGTTTCGTATGCAAATGAGAAGTTTGCAACAGATATGCTAGCAATCATAGATGCTTTAGATGCTGCTTCTCTTTTGAAAGAGAGTGAAGATATAAAGCCTGAAGAGCTTTTTGAAAAGGTTAAAGAGGGAATTGATTTAACAGTAGATCAATTCAAAAAATCTTTTGAAAAGCATGGCATTGAGCCTGTTGATACAGATGGTGATTTTGATCCAAACTTTCACAATGCAGTGATGCAAGTGGATAGTGAAGATAAAAAAAGTGGCGAAATATTACAAGTATTCCAAAAAGGATATAAGATAAAAGATAGAGTACTTAGACCAGCAATGGTTAGTATAGTCAAGTAGATAAAATAAAATTAAAGTAAAAGGATAGAAAATGGGAAAAGTAATAGGAATAGATTTAGGAACAACAAACTCTTGTGTAAGTGTATACGAGAGAGGTGAGAGCAAGGTTATACCAAATAAAGAGGGAAGAAACACAACTCCTTCAATAGTAGCTTTTACAGATAAAGATGAAGTTTTAGTAGGTGAAACTGCAAAGCGTCAAGCTGTAACAAACCCAAAGAAAACAATATACTCTATAAAGAGAATTATGGGTCTTATGAGTGATGAAGAGGCTACTAAAGAGGCTAAAAAAAGACTTCCTTATGAGATAGTAGATAGAAATGGTGCTTGTGCAATTGAGATTGATGGTAAAGTTTATACTCCTCAAGAGATAAGTGCAAAAGTTCTTATGAAGCTAAAAGAGGATGCTGAGGCATATTTAGGAGAGAGTGTAACTGATGCAGTTATTACCGTTCCTGCTTATTTTAATGACTCTCAGAGAAAAGCAACAAAAGAGGCTGGTGTTATTGCTGGACTTAATGTTCTAAGAATTATCAATGAACCAACTTCTGCAGCACTTAGTTATGGACTAGATAAAAAAGATGCTGAGAAAATTGTAGTTTATGATTTAGGTGGTGGTACATTTGATGTTACAGTTTTAGAAACAGGCGACAATGTTGTTGAAGTTCTTGCAACTGGTGGTAATGCTTTCTTGGGTGGAGATGACTTTGATAACCGTCTAATTGATTGGTTAGCAAGTGAATTCAAAAATGAGACAGGACTTGATCTAAAGAGTGATGTTATGGCACTTCAAAGATTAAAAGAAGCAGCTGAAAATGCTAAAAAAGAGCTTTCTGCTGCAACAGAGACTGAAGTAAACTTGCCATTTATCACAGCAGATGCAAGCGGACCTAAACACCTTGTAAAGAAATTAACTCGTGCTAAGTTTGAGTCTATGATAGAAGATTTGGTTGATGAGACAATTAAGAAAATTTCAGATGTTGTAAAAGATAGTGATTTAAGTAAAGATGAAATCAAAGAGATTATTATGGTTGGTGGATCTACTCGTGTTCCATTGGTTCAAGAGAAGATAAAAGCTTTCTTTGGTAAAGAGCTTAACAAGTCAGTAAACCCTGATGAAGTTGTTGCAATTGGTGCAGCTATTCAGGGTGCTGTTATAAAAGGTGATGTTAAAGATGTACTTCTTCTTGATGTTACACCTTTAAGTCTTGGTATTGAAACTCTTGGTGGAGTTATGACTAAGCTTATTGAGAAGGGAACAACTATACCTGTTAAGAAAACTCAAACTTTCTCAACAGCAGAAGACAACCAGCCAGCAGTTACAATTCACGCTCTTCAAGGTGAGAGAGAGTTTGCTAGAGATAACAAGTCACTCGGTAACTTTAATCTTGAGAATATTCCACCAGCTCCAAGAGGTGTTCCTCAAATTGAAGTTGCATTTGATATAGATGCAAACGGTATCTTAACAGTAAGTGCGACAGATAAGGCGACAGGAAAATCTCAAGAGATTAAGATTTCAGGTTCAAGTGGACTTGATGAAGCTGAGATTGAAAAAATGGTTAAAGATGCTGAGCTCAATAAAGAAGCTGATCAAAAGCGTAAAGAGGCAGTAGATGCTAGAAATCAAGCAGATGCTTTAGCACATCAAACAGAGAAATCATTAAGTGAGATGGGTGAATCAATTAGTGCTGAAGATAAAGAGAAAATTGAATCAGCTCTAAAAGATCTTAAAGATACACTTGCAGATGAAAATGCTTCTAAAGAGCAAATAGATGAAAAAGTAAAGGCTTTAACAGAAGCTAGCCATAAACTAGCAGAAGCAATGTATAAAAAAGATGAAGCTGGAAAAGCAGCAGATGCAGAGCCAAAAGGTGCAAAAAAAGACGAAGATGTAATTGATGCAGAAGTAGAGTAACTCCTATAGGTAAGAGCCAGAAATGGCTCTTACTATTTTAACGAAAATTTAAATTGCTTTTCCATTTTTATGGACTCATCCCTGCCGTAAACTACGATTTCTCTATCAACCACAATTTTATTACTGTCTATTTTGTTTGGATAGTCTACAAAATTTAGTATGTGTTTGATTGTATTAATTCTAGCTTTTTTCTTGTTATCACTTTTTATGATGGTCCAAGGAGCAACTTCAGTATGAGTTGAGCTTAGCATCATAAATTTTGCTAGTGAGTATTCGTCCCATAAGCCTTGTGATTTTTTATCAACTGGTGAGAGTTTGTACTGCTTGAGTGGGTCAGTTTCTCTTGCTTTAAACCTTCTTTTTTGTTCATCTTTTGATACGGAAAAATAAAACTTAAAAATTTTTACATTATCATCAGCTATCATTTTTTCGAGCTGAGGAGCATCTCTTAAAAACTTATGATGTTCTCTTTCTGTACAAAAACCCATAACAGGCTCTACCATGGCACGATTGTACCAACTTCTATCAAAAAGAACAATCTCTCCAGCACTTGGAAGATGCTGGGTATATCGTTGAAAATACCATTGGGTTTTCTCTTTATCACTAGGTTTTTCTAGGGCAACTACTCTTGCACCTCTTGGATTTAGATGCTCAGTTATTCTTTTTATAGTTCCACCTTTTCCAGCAGCATCACGACCCTCGAAAATCATGAGTATTTTGAGACCCTTCTCTTTTACATGATTTTGAAGTTTTAGAAGTTCTACTTGTAAAGCTTTTAACTCTTGCTCATAGGCATAAGTTTCCTTTTTAACCCATATTTGTATTTTTCCATCATTTTTGTCACTCATAAAAAATCCTTTAGCATACTATACATCGTTTTTATTTATAAAATGTTTATATTGCTGTGATAAAATAAGCCAAATTACTAGATAAGGTCAAATATGCACAAATTGTTAAAGTTACTTTTAGTAGGACTATTTTTTGCAACATCTCTTTTTTCTATTACACAGAGAAAAGTCTTAACACCCGAAGAGGCATTTCAAGTTACTGCAAAACGAACTGGAGATGTAGTTGTTGTAAGTTTAAAACTTGGGGAACATATATATGTGTATGATGATAAATTAAAACTTAGTTTAATTGAACCAAAAAAAGTTTCATTAGACAAAGAGGTTAAAAGACCAGATCCTGTTGCATATGAGGAGTATCAAGTGCATCAAGATCCTTTAGATTTTATGATACCAATTTCTCTTGTAAAAAAATATGTAAATAGTGGGAAGTTTAAGATAGAATTAGAGTATCAAGGTTGTGCATCTTCAGGAATTTGTTATCAACCTATGAAGAGTGATTTTGAGTTTGATTTGGGTGCTGCAGCTCCTGTGAAAGTTGAGCAAAAACTAGCACCACAAAGTGACCTTTCAGAACAAGACTACATCGCAGATACACTTAAAAATGGTAGTGTATGGATAGTACTTCTAAGCTTTTTAGGTTTTGGTATATTGCTTTCATTTACACCATGTATTTTTCCTATGATACCGATTTTATCCTCAATTATTGTGTCACAATCAGGTAAAAAAATGTCAACTAAGAGAGCTTTTATGCTTTCTGTCGTTTATGTTTTAGCAATGTCAGTTGCCTATACAATTGCAGGTATATTAGCTGGTTTATTTGGTGCAAATATATCAGCAGCACTTCAAGACCCATGGATAATTGGTATTTTTAGTGCAGTTTTTGTGGCACTTGCTTTTTCTATGTTCGGTTTTTATGAGCTTCAAATGCCTTCATTTATCCAGTCAAAACTTACAAAAAAATCTGATGAAATGCAAGGGCAGGGTGTAGTTGGTGTTGCCATTATGGGATTTCTTTCAGCTCTTATTATGGGACCATGCGTAGCTGCTCCTTTAGCTGGAGCCCTTGTTTATATTGGTCAAAGTGGAGATGCACTTCTTGGTGGTGCGGCACTTTTTGTTATGAGTATTGGTATGGGACTTCCTCTTCTTGCTATTGGAACTGGTGCTGGAAAGTATATGCCAAAACCTGGTGGTTGGATGGATGCTATCAAGGCAATTTTTGGTGTTGTTATGTTAGCTCTTGCTATTTGGACTCTCTCTCGCGTGGTTCCTGCAAATATTATTATACTTTTATGGACTATACTTATTATTAGCTCTGCAATTTATATGGGGGCATTAGAAAGCTTAAAAGAGGGAGCAAGTGGATGGAAAAAGTTACTTAAAAGTATTGCTGTGATTATTTTTATATATGGAATTATGCTTTTTATAGGAGCTATGACACATGCTACAAATCCACTAGATCCGCTTGAGAAGTTTTCAAGTAGTACTACTGTTGTGAGTAGTGAAATGCAAAGTATAGAGAAAAAAGAGTTCAAAGTTGTTCCAACATTAAAGGAGCTAAAAAGTATTATTGCTAGTTCTGATAAAACCGTTATGGTAGATTTTTATGCTGATTGGTGTGTTAGTTGTATCGAGTTAGAAAACTACACATTTTCTGATCCAAGTGTAAAAAAGAAGATGAGTGAGTTTGAACTCATTAAAATTGATGTAACAAAAAACAGTACTAATGACAAAGAAATACTCAAAGAGTTTGGTCTTTTTGGTCCTCCTACAATCATGTTTTTTCAAAATGGACAAGAGTTAAGCAAAAAAAGAGTAGTGGGTTTTAAGGATAAAGATGAGTTTTTAACTCATATTAATCCTTTATAGGTATAATACTAATGAACCCAGATTTTACTTCGTAACTTGGGTTTAACTTATAATTAAGGATACTGCATTGAAAGTAGTTTTAATAATAGACATAAAAGGATTAGAAGATAAAGTTATATTTGAGAAGTATTTAAAAAAAGAGGGTTTTTCTCCTGTTGAGGATGAAGAGTTTGCTTATGAGGGAGATACTACAACTCACTTAGAGAGTACAAAAGCATATATATTAGATGTTGTTAAAAAAGCTTTGCAAAAAGTAGAATTTGATACATGTAAAATCATCTTTCAAGTCGGAGAAAATCCTATGGAAGCATTTGTTTTTAACAAAAAAGATGATGGCTTTGATGGTGTTGGTATTGGCTAGATACTAAAGTATTTAAGTGCCTTTTTCAAATCTTCTACGGTATCAATACCAAAACTTTCACTTTTTACTTCTACCATAGCAATTTTTTTACCATGATATATAGCCCTAAGTTGCTCTAGCTTTTCTATATTTTCAAGAGGGGCAGTTCCAAGACTACAAAATTCTTGCAAACTTTTTTTAGTAAATCCATATATACCCAAATGACCAAAATACTCCATATGCTCTTCTCTATCATACGGTATCTTACTTCTTGAAAAGTAGATAGCATTTTGATCTATGTCAGTTATGACTTTAACATGATTGGGGTCATTTGCAAACTCTTTATCAATAAGTTTATAACAACTTGCCATAAAACAGTCACCTTTTTTTACTCTCTCAATCACACTTTTAACAACATCTATCTCAATAAAAGGCTCATCAGCTTGTACATTGACTATGATTTCATCATCGTCTATATTTAATTTTGATGCAGCCTCATTAATTCTATCAGTTCCACTTTTGTGTATATCACTTGTCATAACAGCTTCAAAACCATAATCTTTTGCAATATCAAGAACTTCTTGTGTATCAGTTGCTATAACAACTTTATCTAAACTCTCAACTCTTTTTGCAGTTGCGATTACCATTGGGAAGCCATTTATATTTGCCATGATTTTATTTGGAAATCTATTTGATGCCATTCTGGCTGGAATTATTATCATGAAATAAAGCCTAAAATTTTACTCTCTATCTCATGTTTTTCTACAATTTCATCATGTACAATCTCTTTTGTAAATAGTGAATTTATTGATTTAGGTATCTCTACATGTAGAGTATTTTTAATGCCTTCAAGTGCTTCTTTATCACTGTAAACTTTATCATCTTGTTTAATTGCATTTAGCATTGTTGGAGCAAATTTTGTCCACTCCGCTGTAGCACAAAGAATAGAAGGTATTTTTTCTTCAACTAAATTCTCATAGGCCTTTAAACATGTTGCTGTATGAGGATCCATAATATAACCTTCATTTGCAAAGTTTTTAATAGTTTTCTTAGCAAACTCATCATCACAATAAACTGCACTGAAGTCTTTTTGTAACTCTTTTAGTTCACTATCACTTAGTTTATAGTACTTATTCTCTTTTAGCTCTTCCATCATCTCTTTACATCTTTTTGGACCATATTTATCAAAAATAACTCTTTCTACATTTGAAGATATTAGTATATCCATCGCAGGACTAGTTGTAAGAAGAAGTTCTCTGTTTCTAATATCATATTCACCTTTTGTAATTAAATCAGTTAGTATATTATTGATATTTGATGCAATTAATATTTTTTCAATTGGTAGACCCATCTTTTTAGCATAATATGCACCAAGTGCATTTCCAAAATTACCACTTGGAATGATTTGGTAAAATTTTTCACCTAGACTAATACGATTTAGTTTTAAAAGTGATACATACCCATATATGTGGTATATGATTTGAAATATTATACGACCAAAGTTAACAGAATTTGCGGCACTTAGTTTGATATTTGATTTTTCAAGTTCATCTTTAAAAGTCTGTGATGCTAAAAGAGTTTTTAGAGCATTTTGAGCATCATCAAAGTTTCCCTTTATGCCTATAACCTTTAAATTTTTCGCATCTTCTGTTACCATTTGAAGCTTTTGAACATCACTTGTTCCACCATCTGGATATAAACATGCTACTTTTATATTTTCTTTATTTGCAAATGTATTAAGAGTTGCTGGACCAGTATCACCACTTGTGGCTGCTAAAATTAGGTATTTCTGTTTCTGTTTTTTTGCAACATGAGAAAGGATGTGTCCAAAGGGTTGCAGAGCCATATCTTTAAATGCTCTTGTAGGTCCATGATATAATTCATTTACAAAAAGATCATTTCTAACTTGTGCCAATGGAACAGGATTTTGTTTGTCATCAAAGTTATCATATAGATTAACAGCATCTTCTAAAACTGATGGCTCAATATCTATATTGAATAGTTTAAGAACATCAAGTGTTATCTGCTTATAACTCTTTTTTGTAGCAAGTTGTAAAAATTCTAAGTCTATTTTTGGTAGATTTTCTGGTACATAAAGTCCACCAAAGCTAGCACTTGGATTCATAATAGCATATGAAAATTCTACTTTTTTATCTTTTTTGCCGTCATTTCCTCTAGTCTCAATAAACATTATTTACTCCCCTTAATCATAGTTCCAACACCTTCACTAGTAAATAGTTCAAGAAGTATTGAATGCTCTACTCTACCATCAATAATTTGTGCACTTTTTACTCCACCTTTTATAGCTTCAAGACATGCATCTATTTTTGGTAACATTCCACCTGTTATAGTTTCATTGTGTTTTAATCTTGCAACTTCTTCTTTGTCGATTGATGTTATTAGCTGACCATCTTTATTTAGAATTCCTTTAGTATCAGTTAAAAATATGATTTTTTCTGCTTCAACTGCAGCGGCAATTCTACTTGCACATAAGTCTGCATTTATATTATAACCTGGGTGTGTGGAATTCTCTCCAGCTGCGATTGGGGCAATAACAGGAATGAAACCCTCTTTAATCAAGTTTTTAAGTACTTTTTTATCAATCTTTGTAATTTTTCCTACAAGACCGTACTTTCCATTTTTAAGTGGTTTTGCTTTGATAAAGTTTGCATCTTTACCTGTAATACCAATGGCTTTTCCGCCATGGTGATTTAAAAGGGTTGTAATTTCTTTATTGATATTTCCGCTTAAAACCATCTCTACAACTTCCATAACTTGTTCATTTGTTACACGCAAACCATCTATAAATTCACTCTTTATATCAAGTTTTTCTAGCATATAATTAATTTTTTTTCCTCCACCATGAACGATAATAGGTCTTAAACCAACTAAATAAAGAAGAATAATATCTTTAGCAAATTTATCTTTTAAAGCAGTATTGATTTGAGCAGAACCACCATATTTGATTACAATAATTCTTTTTTTAAATTTTCTAATATACGGTAAAGCATCTAAGAGTGTTTTTACCTGTTGAATTTTTTTTTGCATTGTTATACCCATCCTAAACCAAACTAACGCATAACAGGAGTGCAAAGAGGCGTAAGATTTGAATTTAAAAATATGCAGGACTGCTTAAAAGCAATTCAAATATTTTTATATTTAAAGATTATGCCTCTTTGTACTCCCCGTAGGGCGTCTCTATTTTACTCACTCTCTTCGTTAGATAACCTCAAACATAGCTAGAGCTATGCTTGAGAACATCTGCCTCAACAGTGAACAAAATAGAAACGCTGTTATGCGTTAGTTTGGTTTAGGATGGGTATATATCCTCTTTAAAAGAGGCTATTTTATCTAAAATTGTCTAAATATTCGTTTACTCTAGTTCGAATATTAGAATTTATCTCTACATGTAGAGATAAAATTGATAAATTTATACCAAAATTTTTCATTTTAACCATATCTTTTTCGGTTGTTAAAATCGATGTAGCAGAGTGTTTTTCTACTAACTCTTGAAGCTCTTTTTTGTTGTATTTGTAGTGGTCAACGAAATATACTTTCCCAATAATATTTTTTGGCAAGTATTTATCTAATCGTTTTGGCTTTGAAATTGCAGTTACAAGAAGCATTCTTGGTGTTGGATTATCAATAGTAACTTCTCTTTTAAAATCAATATTTTCTTCAACAACCATATCTGCTTTGTTATAAAGAAATTTTGGTTCTCTATATGCTCCACTTGGAAGAGTAAATCCAAATCTAGGTTCTGGGTTTGGACGAAGAAGAATATCAAATTTTTCTATGTGTGACTTAGAAAAGCCATCATCTAAATAAGCAGTTTTGAGACCAAGTTTATAGGCATGCTCTATAGCCTCAAGTCTATCTTCAGATACTATTACAGTTGCATTAGGAATAGATAAAGCATATAGCATTGCTTCATCACCACTAATCTCTATCGGGCTATCTTTTGTGATTATATGCAGGCCTTTTGAGCTTCTACCATAACCTCTCAAAATGATAGCAATGTCTTTTTGTTCACCTACAAGTGAGATTAAAAATGGAGTTTTACCACTTCCACCAATCGTTAGATTTCCGATGCTTACAACGGGTATAGGAGGTTTAATTGTTTTTTTTAATACTCTTTTTAAAAGAACAACAAGTGTATATAAAAGGCTAAGTGGATATAGTAAAAAACTTAAAAAAATTTGTATACTAGATGTAGGGTAGAAGAGGTAGTCTTCCACCCAAAAGATTACATTTTGTTTGTTAAACACGGTTCTTAGCAATCTCTTTTATCTGTTCACATATATAGTAAACCTCTTTATTGGTTAGTCCTGTATAGATAGGTAAAGAGAGAATTTGTTGGTAGTTAGTAAGTGCAATAGGGAAGTCATTTACTCTTAAATTGTATTTATGTTTATAGTAGCTTAAGAGATGCAACGGTATAAAATGTAAAGATGTAAAAATTCCATTTTGGCTGAGTTCTTTTGCAAAGCTGTCTCTATTTTTATCTATTTTTATTATGTATTCATTATATATATGGTCATATTTTTTAATTGGGGTTGAAACATGAGGACAATTTGCTAACTCTTCATCATATATTGCAGCAATTTCAAGTCTTCTTTTAATAAACAGGTCATTTTTTTTCAATTGAGCAATTGAAAAAGCGGCATTTAGCTCATTAAGGTCATATTTTAATCCAATATCAACAACATCATAAACATAACCCAAATTTCCAAATCTATCCCATCCATCACTTATAAGAGCATGTGTTCTAAGAAGTTTTGCTCTTTGCATTAACTCTTCATCATTTGTTGTCATAACTCCTGCACTTGCAATAGCATTTTTCATTTGAGGAGAGAATCTAAAAGCTGTTATATCTGAAGATGATCCAATTTTTTTACCTTTGTATGTTGCACCAAGTGCTTGTGTAGCATCTTCAACTACTTTTACGCCATAGATATTTGCAAGTTCGTATATCTTATCTAGGTTTGCAACTTGACCTGCTACATGGGTTACAAATATCGCCTTTAGTTTTTTATGGTTACTTTTATCTAGAACTTTTTCAAGTTCATTCATATCCATGTTGAAATCATCTTTATCAATGTCAACAAAAATTGGTTCAGCATCAAAGTGCCTAACAACCTCTGCAACTGAAGGAAAAGAGTTGACAGAACAGATGATCTTATCACCACGCTTTAGATCTAATGCACACATAGCTAGATGCATAGCAGCAGTTGCATTACATGTAGAGATTGAGTAGTCACACCCAATGTATTTTGAAAAATCATCTTCAAGTTCTTCAATTTTACAACTTCCATTAAAATCTAAAACCTCATTAATTAGCTTTCTTTCAGCATTGTCTACTGATGGCTTGTAAAACGGTATATCTTTCATTTTGCTGCTCCTTTTTATAGTTTTATATCTCTTGGGTATAAAAAATCATGCCCTATTGTTCTGTTGCTTAATTTCGCTATTACAGGTAATTTTCGTTTAAATTGATTTTGGTATATTTTAGTTGTAATAAGTTCAACCAAACTTAAGTCAAACCCTTTTTTTATTAGCTCATCCTTACTAACTCTATTATCTACGAATTCCTTTAGTGCTTTATCAAGTTGGGCATATGTAAAACCTAAGTCTTCTTCATCGCTTTGCCCCTCCCACAAATCTGCTGTTGGAGGTTTTTTTATAATGGTTTGAGGGACACCTAAATACTCTGCAAATTCAAAAACTTCTGTTTTATACATATCTCCAATAGGATTTAAGGCACTTGCTAAGTCTCCAAACATTGTTCCATATCCTAAAAGTAGTTCACTTTTGTTACTTGTACCTAAAACTAAAGCCCCATTTTGTGCTGATATATCATAAAGAACTGACATTCTCATTCTTGCACTAAAGTTACCAACTCTTAGATTGGTTTTATCTTTTTTATCAAAATAGGAGTCTATTAAATTGCCAATAAAAATTGATTTATTTTTAATATTGAATTTTTTACAGAGCTCATCAGCATCATCAAAACTACTTTGTGAAGAGCTAGAGCTTGGAAGCATAATAGCAAGAAAATTACTACCAAAAGCCTTTTGGGCCAAAACAGCAACTACAGCTGAGTCAATACCACCACTAAGTCCAACAACTGCACTTTTTAGTCCAGTTTTATATACCTCGTTTTTTAGAAATTTGATAAGGTATTTTTCAATTAAAGTGTATTTTTTCATTGCCTGTAGTATACTAAAGAAAATATTAAAAAATACTTTTAATAGCAGTTCCTTTATTTAAGTTTTATTATTTTGGTATAATAGACTTCTTGCATAACCCATTGCAGTCTCAGCAATGGGTTATGCAAGAAGTCTAATAAAGAAAAAAAGGTAATTGTAGTGAATATAAAAGTACAACCAATGGGAATGTATCAGACAAACTGTTATATAGTGGAAGTAGATGGAAAAGAGTTTATTATTGACCCAGGAGTTGGTGCGACTGATTGGGTGGTTAAAAATACAAAAAATCCAGTTGCAATACTAAATACACATGGGCATTTTGATCATGTTTGGTCAAATAAAGAGGTAAAAGAGAAGCTAAATGTCCCTATCTATGTGCCTATTGATGATGAGTTTATGTTAAAAGATGATCCCTTTGGACAAGGAACTCCTCCAAGTCAAGCTGACACATTGGTTGTTGGTGACCAAGAGTTTGATATTGATGGTGTTAGAGTAAAGTATATGCATTTTCCTGGCCATACACCAGGGTGTAGTGCTATTTTGATTGGTGATACTCTATTTAGTGGAGATTTTATTTTTAAAGGCTCTATTGGACGTGTTGATTTTCCTTATAGTAACCCTGATGATATGCGTCAAAGTATTGAAAAGTTTTTGCATGTCACAGAGGATTGGCAAGTACTCTCAGGACATGGTGAGCCAACAACAGTGAAAGCAGAACAGAGATCATTGCCTATGTGGCTCAATATGATTTAGTTCTAAGTACCTCTCTAAAAGAAGCACTTAGCTATAACTTCGTCCTGCATTTTTGATTTTAGTTTTAAATATGTGTTGCTCTAAGACAACTGCATGAAAAATACCTTCATAAATTTTAATTTCATTTATATAGGCAGTTACTTTTATCTCTCTTTTTCTTGAGTCTTCAAATTTTGTTTTTGCTTCAAATTCAATTAGATCATTAAGTTTTGCAGGGGCTAGAAAACTAGAACGGGAACCTATAACAACTACATTTGCTTCATTTACAGCAACAGCAGCAGCATAATCAGCAGCACCAAATATAAAACCACTGTGAATAAGACCTAAATCATCTAAGACCATATCTTTTGTAGTTTGGAGTGTAGTTTTTGAATAACCTGTATCTAGTTTAATTATAGTACCACATAGGTTTGTTTTTATCTTACCATGCGTTTTTAAATCTTCTTTTTTGTCATCGATTTCATAGACTGGCTCAGATTTAGTATCTTCATTAAAGGCATTGCTAAAATCTTCTTCTATACTATCATCTTCTATGTTTATCTCTTGTGTGACATTTTCTGCCATTGTAAGCTTCCTTGCTTTTGTTGTTATATCTCTAACATCGGTTATTTATTTTTTAAGTTTAACATAGACCCGTTTTGGGGCAGGGTATCCTTCAACTGTTATAGATGGGTTGTTTGGATCTAAAAAGTCACCGAGGCTTTCACCTAGTATCCAGTCTGTTCTTCTTTGCTCGTCTGTATCTGTTTTTTTAATTTCAAGCACTTCGCATGAACTAAACTTTGCTTTTTCACTCCAGTTTTGAAGTGCTTTTACGGTTGGGACGAAGTATATATTTGGTATTTTGGAGTATGTTTTTCCTGGGCATAGTGCATATGGCTCATCTCCATCAATCATAAAAGTATCTAATATTACTTCACCATCTTTGTTTAGTGCTTTCCAAAGCTCTTTTAGTGTATTTACTGGGTTTGGTCTATGGTATAGTACTCCTAAGCAAAAAAGTATGTCAAATTTATGCTCATAATAAGGAAGATGCTCAACTCCTAAGAGCTCAAATTTGATTTTAGTTTTTGCAAAGTGGTTTATAAAATCAAACTGCAGTTTACAAAGTGCACTTGGGTCAAATCCTATTATCTTTTTGGGATTGTCTTCAAGCATACGAAAAAGATAGTAGCCATTACTACATCCAATATCGCCGACAATTTTATCGCTTAGGTTAAAATGTGGTCTTATAAGGTTGTATTTTATAAAGCTTTTCCATTCTGTATTTATAAATGTGTCAAACACCTGAAAAGGACCTTTTCTCCATGGGCGAAGTCCCAATGCACTTTTGTGAATTTTATCTAGATTTTCTTGAGTTATGTTTTTAGATGAGATAGTTACTTTATCTTTAAGCTCTAGTGTGCAGTTATCAATATCTGGTAGATTCTCTACGATAGCTTTTCTAACTCTATTGTCTTTCCATTCGAAGCACTTGCTTCTTTCATATCTAACACTATCTAGATTCATTAGGGACTATACTTTTAACGCCATTTATGACTTTGTCATACTCTATAAGATTTTTATCACAAGTTTTGTGGTAGATACCCATGCTATCATAGTACTCTTTGCAGTTATTGTAGTAGTGGGTATCTATGCCTCTTTCGTTTACATAAAGGCAACCAGTTAGTAAAAAGGGTAATATAAGAATTAATAGTTTTTTCATAAGGATTATAATATCATTAAAGAAGTTAAAAAAGGATAAATATGACAGTACTAGATTATTTTAAAATAATAACAGCAATACCAAGGTGTAGTTTTAAAACTCAAAAAATGAGAGATAAGATTGTAGATATTGCAAAGAGTTTAGGCTATAAGGTACAAGTAGATAGTAGTGGAAATATACTTTGTAAAAAAGGAAACCCAAAAGTTTGTCTGCAAGCTCATTATGATATGGTATGTATAGGTGATGTAGAAAATATTGAGCTAATTGAAGAGGGTAGAATTTTGAAAACAAAAAACTCAACTCTTGGGGCAGACAATGGTATGGGAATGGCCATGATGTTCTCATCTATGGAAAAATTTGATGACTTGGAGTGCCTTTTTACAAATGATGAAGAAGTTGGACTCATAGGTGCTTCAAATCTTGAACTTGAAATTACTGCAGATAAACTTTTAAATCTTGATGGCGAAGAGGAAAAAGAGATTTATGTTGGTTGTGCAGGTGGTATTGATGTGATTTCGAGGCTAGAGTTGGAGTATAAAGCACTAGACAATAGTGAAAAAATATACCAAATAAGTGCAAAAAACTTTGTAGGAGGACACTCTGGAGTTGATATAGATAAGGGAATTGTCTCAGCAATAAAAGCTTTAAGTGCGGAGCTAGTAGAGCATGACGTAAAACTTCTTCATATAGAAGGTGGTGAGTTTAGAAACTCAATTGCCAAAAATGCTGTGGCAGTTGTAGCTTCTAAAAAAGAAATAAAACTAAAAAATAGAGCTCTACATGTAGAGGTAGTAGAATATAAAAAAGAGTATATAAAAGATGGAGATAAAATCATAAAAGCTTTTCACTCTTTTGCTCAAGGAGTTAGAGGGTATGATAAAAAGTTTGATATACCTTCAACAAGTATAAACTTGGGAGTTGTTCGTATAGATGGTGATGTTTTAGAAATCTCTTGTGCCGCTAGAGCTATGAAGAGTGAAGATTTACATAATATCTCAAATGAAACGGAATCATTTTTTCAGCTTATTGGGTGTAGCACAAAACAGAGTGATGGGCATGAGCCTTGGGTACCAGATATTGGTAGTTTTGCTATGCTTATTAAGGGTGAATTTGAAAAAGTTTACAATGACGCAAGTTTTCGTGCTATTCATGCTGGACTAGAGTGTGGTATACTTATACAATCACAATCAAAAAAGATTGAAGCTGTTGCAATTGGACCAACTATTAGATTCCCTCACTCCCTAAGAGAAGAGTGTGATCTGGATTCTGTTGAGAGAATTGGAAAAGTTGTAGAAAATATAATAGAAGGACTATAAAATGTCATTGATGAAGTCAGAAAAGTTAGAATTAGGAAGAGAGTTAGAGCATTTTGTTTTGGAAGATGCTTTTGGAAATGAGTATAGTTCTAAAGAGAGTTTTGGAAAAGGTGGTATGCTTATAGCAATCATGTGTAACCACTGCCCATACTCAAATGCTATCTGGAAAAGATTACAAGAGTTAAGTGAGTTTGCAAAAAAATTAGATATAAATACAGTGGCTATTAACCCAAACATACACCCAAACTACCCAGAAGATAGCCCAGCACACATGGTAGATAAGACAAAAGAATTTGATATTGGTTTTCCATATCTAGTAGATAGTGATCAAACTGTCTCAAAATCAATGGGAGCTGTTTGTACACCAGATATATTTTTGTATGATGAAAATGCAAAACTTTACTATCATGGAAGAGTAGATGACTGTTTACACGATGTTAGAAGTGTAAAAGAAGAAGATTTAAGAGATGCAATTATATCTCTGTTTGGAAGACAACCAGCACCATCTTCACAGCAACCTTCACAAGGGTGTTCCATAAAGTGGATAGATACTGTTACAGGTTA
>JALSME010000057.1 GCA_026987955.1 Sulfurospirillum sp. | reverse complement strand
GCGTGACCGCCTCATATTTTGCACATCCTGTGAATAGTAGTGCTGTGCTTAGTGCCACTATGCTTAGTAACTTTACTCTCATATTGCGCTCCTTTTTTTAAGATTTTGGCACCAGAAATGGTGCCTTTATGTGTGTTTAATGCTCTGGATCTGGATCTAGGTTAAATACTTTTTCTGCAACATATAATCCCAATATAGTAATCCCTATTCCACCAAAACCTATCATCATCTCTGTTGGAGATGGAAAATAGTGAAGAAGCGTAGGAGGAAGTTGATATTCACTTCTTTTTAACATTGTCATTGGATATACTAGAGTATCATGAACTAGGTCATATCTCATAAAAAATATACCTATCATACCTGTTAAAGATGCATATACCATTGGCTTGATAGCTTGACCATTTGTAAATAGTATAATAAAAAATGGAATTAACATACCTAAAAGTAACTCACCAATTAAAAAGTTAGGGCTAGTAACTGCATACATAATGGTCTCTGCACGCTCTGGCATTGTTCCATAAAGTGCCGTTAATATCTTCCATGCTTCAAAGAAAATCAAAATTCCAAGTAGCATACCTAAAATTTTATTCAATTTTAAAAACATAGCTTTTAAGTGATCTGGATAATTGTTTCTATATTTAAATCCGTAAATTATATATATAAGATAACAACCTGTAATCATCGCTGAAAGGATAAAATATACTGGATAAAACACCCCATTAGCAGTTGGTCTTGAAATCAAGAAGCCAAAAACAGCTCCTAGGTTAGAGTGAGCTGCTAGACCTGCAAGAAGACCCCCTATACCAAAAATCTTTGACCACTTATGATCTACTTTGATTGTCAAAAAGAAAAATTCTAGAAGAATAAAACATAGATAGATTCCATATAGTGTTCCCATCCACCAGATTGCTGAAGTGAGCCCTGGAGTTAGAACATTGTAAATCAACATTGTTATTGGGTGTCCAATCTCAAGTGCAATTACTGCAAACCCTGAAAGGATTGTAATAATTGCTCCAGCAATTGCTCTTTTTCCAATCTGTTGAAACTCTTTTACACCAAATACATGCCCTATAGAAGATATAATACAAAGTCCTGTACTAGATACTACAAAAAATACATACATAGCAATCAAAAGACCCCATGGATGTTGTCTTGTTACATTAAAAGCATGGTGACCATGTAAAAAATACATAACTGCTCCTGCCACAAATGCTGCTAAAAGTAATGCCCCTATAACTGCCACTAAAAGATTTAGTGGAGTTTTTTTAAATGTTATTAGATTCTTAATAGATAAATTCATAATTCACTCCCTTATAGTAGATAGAACAGTTTTGGTTTAGTGCCAAGGTGTTCTTTGATTTGTTTATATTCGCGCTTTTCTAAAAGTTTTGAAATATCACTATTAGGATCATCTAAATCACCAAAAGTTCTAACTTTTGTAGGACAAGTTGCTTGACAAGCTGTAGTTGTTTCACCATTTGCCAATCTTGTATCTGAACAGAAGTTACACTTATCTACTGTAACTGTTCTATCATCAATATATCTTGCATCATAAGGACAAGCATTTATACAGTATGTACATAATATACACTGCTCGGGATTTACTCTTACAACTCCATTTTCATCATAGTATGTTGCATTTGTTGGACACACCTGTTGACAAGGTGCATTATCACAATGCTGACACTGACTTGGCTGATAAGTCAATGATGAAATTGAAAGTTTAGGGAATTGTCCCTCAATCTCTTTTTGTCCAACCCAGATTCTATAGTTATCACGACCTGGTAGGACTCCATTTTCTGCTTTACATGCACTTTCACATGCACGGCAATTTATACAACTTTTATAGTCTAATGCCATTCCATAACGTGCCATTGTTAAACCTTTCTAATTTCTACGATTGTATCATGAAGACATGTTGCTCCATGCATAGGCTCAATAGAGTCTTCAATAATATTAGAGTCTCTACCACCATTATTATGTGCTAAAGTTAGCTCTTCTGAGTAGTTACCAAAACCATGAATAAAAAAGACTGTATCTAAGCCAATCTTCTCTGTTGGATAGGCTTTTATTCTTGTTTTTCCTACGCTACTAGCTACTTCAAGTTCATCTCCAAACTTAATACCCATTCTTGCTGCCACTCTCTTGTTAATCCACAAGTAGTTTGTTGGCACTAAGTCAAGTAGCATTTTATTGTTTGCTGTTCCTGATTGAGTAAATTGTGCATGTCTACCTGTTACAAATCTAAACTGACCGTCAGGTATAACCATCTCGTACTCTTTTTTCCAAGTTGGCATAGCATCAATCCCGCGTTTTGTAAGCGATGATAGATTACACTCTATCTTTCCTGAAGGAGTTTTAAACTTACCATTTCTTACAGAGTAGGCTTTTTCACTCTCTGGATAGTATTCATACTCATTGACATTTATCTTTTTAAACCATTTGTCCATATTTGGATAAAATACCCCTTTTTCATGTAAAGACTCTGCAGCACCTGGATGTTTTGAAACTGCATGATGATTTAACTCTTCTTGAGTCTGCTTAAATGCAAGTGTTAAATCAAACTCTTCATAAGTTGCCTCTTCGCCATCTTCTTTAATAGCATCTTGCACCTCTTCATCATACTTTTTTGTTATCTCAAAAAGTGGCTTAGAAATTTTTTCTGTAAGCCCTCTCATGATATCAATAATAGGTTTACTTTCATACATAGGGTCAACTACTTTATTTCTTTGAACTATTGCTGGCTCTATTCCTCCATAAACTTTTGCAGGATCAGTTCTTTCTAAGTATGTACATTCTGGCAGTATAACATCACTAAGCATCACAGTATCACTCGGCATAGTATCAATAGTAACTACTAAATCAAGCTTCTTTAAAAATTCCTCTGTTTTTTTGCTATTTGGCATATTTTGCATTGGATTATGCTTATAGTTAAAAAGAGCTCTTATTGGATACTCTGCTCTTCCTTCAAGTACTTTATTTCTAAACCCAACCCATGTTCCACTACCTCCAACAACAGCAGCTTCTGTGCTATCTATTCTTGGCTCTGATTGGTCATAAATTGGAGAAGGCACTTCATGCCCTTCCATAGGTATTTTTTTGCCAAAGCAAATTCCACCCTTAATATCAATTCCTCCACCAAGAGCAGAAAAAATTGCTTGAGCTCTTCTTAATTGAAAATCATTTTTACTCCAAGTTGTTCTTCTTCCTTGATAGTATATAGACTGAGGAGCATGCTTCATAAAGTCTCTTGCTACCTCATAGATATCATCAGCATTGATTCCTGTAATCTTTTCAGCCCATTCTGGTGTATATCCATTACTTATTACATGGTTTTTATATGTTTCAAAGTCATTAAAATGTTTTTCAACAAAGTCTTTATTGTAGATTCCCTCTTTTAATACTACATATGTCAACGCTAAAACAAATGCTAAGTCAGTTCCAACATTAATGCCTAACCATTTATCACTTTTTGCAGCAGTATTTGTAAATCTTGGATCAACTGTTACTAACTTTGCTCCCCGGCCCTTTGTCCTTTTGAAAAAGTCCATAGTATCAGGCGTCACTATCGCCTCTGCTCTATTTGCTCCAGCCATGATAACATAGTTTGCATTTTCAAGATCAGACTGTCCATACCCACCAATAGTGAGAGAGTACCCAGAAACTGTAGTTGCAAGACACAAACTTGCATGATTTAGAAAGTGAGCCGAACCAAAACCTGTATAGAAGTTTTTAAATGTATGCTCAGCCATTCCTTCACCTGCACAAAATGCAACAGTTGAACGGTTATCTTTCTCTTCATCAAGTATCTTAGTAAGTTTTTCACCTATATAAGCATATGCCTCATCCCAAGTAGCCCGTCTAAATTTTCCACTGCCTTTTTCTCCATCTCTAATAAGTGGATACTTTAGACGATCTTCATCATAGATTGATGCCAATCCTGAGTTTCCTCTAGGACATAACATATTTCTTGATTTTGGAAAATATGGATTTGGATCTAATTTTTTGATTATGCCATTCTTTACATGAGCATACACAGCACATTTGTTCACACACATTTCACATAGTGTAGCTACTATCTTTGTTTTACCAATATCTTCTACTTTAGCAGCACTTGCTAGAACAGATGCAGGGGTCATACTAACTCCTCCTGCTACAGTAAGTGCAACACTACCTTGAAGAAATCTCCTTCGAGATATCTCTACTTTCATTGCTTCTCCTTCTCTACTTTTTTTAAGCTTTAAGCTTATATAGAAATAATTTACTTTTTTCGTCTATTTCTAGTTATAATTGTAGATTTTTATTCTGATTTTAAGCTTAAGAAGAACTATATATAGAGCATCCAATTCTCTACAAAAGTAGAAAATACCCTAAAATAGGGAGTTTATAGAAAGAAAAAATAATTATAATTTAGAATAAAAAGTTCATTTATTTTTACTTTATTAGTATTTATTCACTTAAAATTGACAAATATTAGTAAAATACTGTTACAAAAGATAGAATATTGGCTTAAGAATAGCTATCAATATAACATATTATTATCAATAATTAAAATTTTTAGTTATTATTATAGTTAAAATTACTTATATTTAGGCACTCTTAACATTATTTTATAGAATACATTATTTAATAAAAAAGAAATAAAATATTTTTTACCTAATTTATAATTAATATTCTATTTTATTATAATATAAGTATTTTTTATTCTTATACAATATAAAGAAATAAACTTTATTTAAGTTTTTTCGTCTTTTTTAGTTAACTTCATACTAAATTTCATATTTATTATGGTCAGACACTTATCCATATAAAATTTTAACTCTTTTTTAAGTTTTTTGGGTATAATGCAACGATTAAGTACCTAACCATAAATAACCCCAACTTAAGAATTTAAAAGAATGGGCTAATGCGAGGCTTTCACTAATCTGTAATCTGTCTAGCACTAAAACTTTTTCTCTTGTCGCTTAAATTGAGCTTATTTATGGCTAGGTACTTATACTAAAATTAACTAAAAGGACATCGAGAATGACCGGAATTTTATTGGTCTCACAATTTATATTGGCTGCTATTTTGACTATTGCAGTTATGCTACAGAAAAGTTCATCTATAGGGCTAGGAGCATATAGTGGAAGTAATGAGTCACTATTTGGGGCGAAAGGTCCTGCTGGGTTTATGGCAAAGTTTACATTTGCTATGGGGCTTGTTTTCATATTAAATACATTGGCACTTGGATACTACTACAACCAAGAGAAAAATGTATCTATTGCAGAAGATATTAAAATAGAAAAAGGCGTAGTTCCTGCAACTCCTGAGTCCCCAAAAGCTCCAAGTGCACCAACTGCCCCAAAATCTAACTAAAAACTATGAAATCTCTCCTGCTATCGCTTCTTATCGCGGTGACATTGTGGGCTGACGCCCACCTATTTGTCTACCACAGGTTTGGAGATAGCAGGTACCCAACTACCAATACAACAGTAGAAGAACTACGCTCTCAGTTTGAGTACTTTAAAAACAATGGATATAAAGTTGTTCCCCTAGAAAAACTTATTTCTCATCTAAAAACTAGAAAAAATATCCCAAACAAATGGATTGTTCTTACTATTGATGATAATTTTAAGAGTTTTTATACAAATGGTCTAGCACTTTTTAAAAAGTATGACTACCCATTTTCTATTTTTGTTTATGTAGAGGCTACACAAAAGCGATATCCTGACTATCTTAGCTGGGATGAACTTAAAGAAATCAGTAAATATGGAAGTATAGAGTTTCACTCATATGCTCATAAACATATGACCTATATGAGCGATGAAGAGATTAAAGAGGATTTTAAAAAAGGTTTAGAAGTTTTTAGCAAGGAGCTAAACATAAAGCCTAAAGTCTTCACCTATCCATATGGAGAGTATAGTCCAAGAGTAAAAGAGATATCAAAATCTTTTGGTTTTGATGCTATAATTAATCAAAATATGGGTGCTGTATCTGGCTTTAGTGATATTTATGATATTGATAGAACGGCCCTTGTTGGGAAGAGTAACTTAAAACTGTATCTTAGATACAAGGCATTAAATGCCTTCTGGAAAGAACCTTTAGTATTTCCTCATAATGCAACCTTGACATCTCTACATGTAGAGACTAATGAGAGTGCCAAGAAAGGTGGAGTTTACATTACAGGGCACGGCTGGATGAAAGCAGCTTTAGAAAATGGAAACTTCAATATAAAATTAAACAAAAAACTTATTAAAAAAAGATCGCGAATAGTTATAAGCATAGGAAATAAAATATCAACAAAATTACTAATAAAGGACAAATATGGAACTAGATGAAATATATCTTGATCAACAAGAGCATGTAGATAAGTCAATAGAAGCACTTAAAAAAGAGTTTACAACTATAAGAAGCGGAGCTGTTTCAACTTCTATCTTAGATAGTGTAAAGGTAGATTACTATGGAACACCTACTGCACTAAATCAAGTTGCAACAGTTCTTGCAAGTGATGCAACAACTATTAATGTTTCTCCATGGGAGAAAAACCTTCTAAAAGATATTGAAAGAGCAATATCTGAAGCGAATATTGGTGTAAATCCAAACAATAATGGTGAGTCTATTCAACTCTATTTTCCTCCAATGACAAGTGAACAAAGAGCAGAAAATGCAAAACAGGCAAAGGTTATGGGAGAAAAATCAAAAGTTGCAATTAGAAATATCAGAAAAGATGCAAATGCTAAAATTAAAAAACTAGAAAAAGCAAAAGAAATCACAGAAGATGAATCTAAAAAAGCTCATGATGAAGTACAAAAAATTACTGATGCTGGAGTTGCAAGTGTTGAAACTCTTGTCAAAGCAAAAGAAGCTGAGTTACTAAAAATATGATAAATACTCTTACTAAAAGCAAAGCCTTGGTAAAAAGGAGCAGATAAGTGAATTTAGAAAATATATATAGAGATGCCAATGCCTACTTAGAAGGCCATTTTCTTTTAAGTAGTGGCAAACACTCACAGTTCTATTTACAATCTGCAAAAGTATTAGAAAATCCAAAAGTTGCTGAGCTTTTAGCAACTAATCTTGCAAAAATGATAAAACAAAGTGGTACTCAAGTTGATACAGTTTGTGCTCCTGCCCTTGGTGGTATTTTAGCAGGATATGAACTTGCTCGTGCCCTTGGTGTAAGATTTATTTTTGCTGAACGCGTTGAAAAAGTTATGACAATTAGGCGTGGTTTTGAAGTACAAAAAGGAGAAAAAGTCCTTATGTGTGAAGATATCATTACTACTGGTGGTTCAGTTCTTGAAGCTGCATCACAAGTAGAAAAACAAGGTGGTGAGATTGTTGCATTTGCAGCTCTTGCAAACCGTGGATTTTGTAAAAGAGTAGGCAGCAATATAGATGCAAAACCTACCTGTAAACTACCTAATGATATCCCATTTTTTGCACTTGGAGATTTTGAATTTGATGTGTATGATGAAGAAAACTGCCCTCTATGTAAAGAGGGAAGCATTGCTTTTAAGCCAGGCAGTAGAGGAAACTAATGAGCAGATGGAGAGATATAAAACAGGGTAAAACTAGCCTAAAAAAAGAGAAAAAAAAATCTTTAAAATTTACTATCTCTCCACCTATAAATCGAGTAAAAGCTTTTATTACTGATACATTTATGCTACTTATGCCTTTAATGTACATAGTTTTTTATCTTATAATGGGCTCTCGAGAAGAGTTTGCTCAGAATATGCTTATGGGCTGGATATATATATTTGTTCCTCACTTTTTTCTTATAACTGGATTTTGGTATTTTAAAGGACAAACTCCTGGCTATAAAGCATATGATATAAAACTTGTTAATACCCAACTAAAATCACCAACTGTTTTTCAACTAATTATTAGATATTTTGCTTTTGTTTTATCTACTGTATTGGTTGCTGGGCTCTTCTTGGCAATTGCGAGAAAAGATAAAAAAACACTTCATGACCTTATATCTGGAACAATGTTGATCCAAGTAGAAGAGTAATCTTGTAATGCTCTTTTTTAAGATATCTGCTTTTTTCTTTTCATACTTTAGTGTCACAGCTATATATGTAATTTTTATGCCTAAAATACTTCAAATGGTCGGCTATAGTACTATGCAAATAGGAATTGTTTTTGCACTTGCACCTCTAATGCGTTTTTTAATGCCATTTCTTTTTCTAAAATATATTGAGCTAACAAAAAAAGTTTTTCACATAGCCCTTTTAGTTGTTTCATTTGGTGCTGCACTTTTTTATTTTACTATTGAAAATTTTTATTTTTTCATGATACCAAATATGCTCATTGGGGCTGCTGCTGGACTTATTTTACCCTATATTGAAACATATGCAATGGAGCATCTTGGTAAGAAAAGATTTGGTAGGTCTAGGCTATTTGGATCTATTGGTTTTATGGTGTTAGGAATTGTACTAGCAAGAGAGTTAGAAAGCTATACAGTAGGACTAAACTACTATATGTTTTTTGTTGTTCTAACTCTTGTTTTTGGGTTATCTATAACTTATAAAAATAATGATTTTAAGAAAAAGAAAAAAAGTGAGATAGAAGAAAAATTTGAACTTAAGAAAGTTGCTTATCTATGGTTTAGTCTATTTTTTATGCAGATCAGTTTCGGAGCTTTTTATAACTTCTTTACTATATATGAAACACAAAGAGGTATAAGCTTAGAAGTAGTAAGCTATCTCTGGGCATTTGGTGTCATTTGCGAAATACTATTTTTCTACTTTCAAGCTCCTCTTCTAAAGTTAGATCTACTAAAAATACTAAAGTTTTCAGTATTTTTAACGATTATAAGATGGTTTTTACTATTTTTGTTTCCAGAATCACTAACTGTTTCATTTATTACACAATCTTTTCATGCAATCTCTTTTGCACTGCATCATACTGTTGCTATTAGTTTTTTATATAGTATATACCAAAATCGCCAACTTGCTGCACAGTTTTACTATGGTTTTTCTTTTGGATTAGGTGGATTTATTGGTGCATTATTAGCTGGATATTTTTATGGGGATTATCTCTATCTTTATGCCTCAATTATGGCACTATTTTCACTAATTGCACTCTTTAAAGTTATGCCAATTAAAGCATAGCACTACTTTGCTAAAACAAAATCTCTAAAGTATATATCTTCTATTTGAAACCCATAAGATTCATATATTAAATCAATCAAATCTGCTTTATACTGTTGCTTTCCCTCTGAAGTTGCTAAATTATTGCTATCTTGATTTGAAGAGAATCTAAGTATTGTATCCCGTATCTGAGGCATACTATTAATAAGTTTATTTTTTTCTTTTTTATTCTTCATTTTAAGGGCCATATCTACTTTCATGTACTTATAGCTACCAGAGTGTAGATTTATCAAAATTTTATCCATATTGACCTCTAGGTCATCTGTACTTTTAGTTGTTGTACCTGCCCCTGGAGCAACCATATTTCCAAATCTACTAAATTGTGTATTGGTATTACTATCACCACTAAAAAATGTAGCTACAATAATATATGTAATGGCTACCAATAAAATAATAATTGCCGAAATTTTTAAAATTTTACTCAATTTTTGTCCTTATACATGTAAAGTATACTCTTTTTTGGTAAATAAATTATCTTTTTGACCAAATTTTTCTATCTAAATTTAAGTGCTTTACTATATCTACTGCAAAGCTAAGGACTTCAAAATAATATCTTACTTCATCAAAACTGGTTACTTTTTTATATATCTTTGGTTCAAAAAGTTTTTGCTTAAATCCGATTGCAATGTAGATATTTGAACCAACAAAGCTAATGGAAAGATTTTTTTTAACAAGCTTTTTGTATTTTAATATCGAATCCATAAGTGAGTGAGATAGTATGTATCTTGCTTCTATTTGGTCGCTAGAATAAACAACAAACTCATTTTCAAACTCTTGGTTATCTAATTTTACAAGTTCTCCTCGAGGACTAAAAGATTGAAAAAAATGAGATAACGAGCCAAAGAATTTTTCACTATTATCTGGTAAAACTACTGTTTTACCTTTAAAGTTTTTGTTAAAATCAGCTATAAAAAATAGCCCCCTAAAAATAGTCTGCCAATACTCTTTACCTTTATTGCCTTTTTTCTTTATTTCAGAATGAACTTCAGAAAAACGCACATCTACACCATCGACTTGCCCTACTACCAAATCATCTCCTGTGTATCTGTCTACTTTTTGTGGAAAAAGATAACTTTTTCTATACTCTCGTTCGCTTATCAAACCCATCTTATTGTAACTAAGAGTACCTCCAATAAATTCTACAAGTTTTTCTATGACTTGGTCTTTAAACAAAAAAGCATATCCACTTACTTTCATCTTATACACGAATCCGAAGATGCCTAAAGATAAAAAAGAACATAAAACAAGTAAGGTCGTGGGTTCTGGAACGATATGGGACAAAAGGTAAAAAGCTACACATGTAAGTACTAAAAGAACAATAGCTGTTTTTTTGAGTGAAGCATATATCTTTAGTCTCTTTTGTTCTAAAAACTCTAAATCTGGATAGATATTTTCATAGAAAAAATCTTGTAGCGATGAGAGCGTTTTCATTATTTGTTGAACAACTCTTTTACATTTGGATTTTTTCTCTCACTTTTAGTAATACTAAAAACTTGTTTTCTCGAATACCTCATATAATTTGCTAGTATACTAGTTGGAAACATCTCGATAGCATTGTTATAGTCTGTTACACTTTGGTTATAGGCTCTACGAGCAGCTGAGAGTTGCTCTTCTATTTCATTGAGTGAGTGCTGTAGATTCAATGTATTTTCATTGGCTTTAAGCTCAGGATAATCTTCAACAGCAACCATGATAGAACCAAGAAGGGAACTAAGTTTACTATCAATCTCTGCCATTTGATTGCTACTAGTTTTACCTTTCATAGCTTGTGAACGAAGTGCTGTTATCTCTTCAAGAGTAGACTTCTCATGCTTCATAGCTTCTTGAACTGTAGCTACCAAAGATGGTATCAAGTCAAACCGTTTTTTTAATAATGCATCTACACTAGCATAGATATTTTCTACTTGGTTTTTCTTTGAAATTAGAAAGTTATACAGAAAAGTCATAATTAATACTATTATGACTAGTGTTATTAGAAGTGATTGCATATTTTTTTCCTTTTGATTTGATATAATGGGTCTATTTTACAGTGTTCTCATTATATCAAAAATTCATAGGAATATAAATTTGGTTAGAAGTCTGCATAAAAAGATTTTATGCAGACTTTTTTAGCTACTAGTTTTTATCTTTTTTTGTCTGTCTTTTTCTTTTTGTAGCATCTAATTCGCGTTTTCTTACACGGATTCCAACTGGAGTAACTTCTAGCAACTCATCGTTTTCTATCCACTCTAAAGCAAGCTCTAGTGTCATTCTGCGTGGTGGAACAAGCTTGATAGCTTCATCGGCTCCGCTACTTCTTACGTTACTTAGTTGCTTACCTTTGATTGGATTGACATCTAAATCATTTGGACGAGCATGCTCTCCTATAATCATACCGACATAAACTTTTGTTTGTGGCTCAATAAAAAGTGTTCCTCTATCTTGCAGGTTAAATAGTGAGTATCCAAGAGCAACACCACTCTCCATAGATATAAGTGCTCCATTTTTACGATGCTCAACTCCTCCACTGTGAGGACGGAAGTCTAAAAATGAGTGATTCATAACACCCTCACCTTTTGTATCAGTCAAAAACTGTCCACGAAAGCCAATAAGCCCACGAGCTGGGATTTCAAACTCAATTCTTGTTTGTCCATCACCAGTTGGATTCATTGTAGTCATTTGCGCTTTTTTCTTTCCAAGCTTCTCTATAACAGTCCCTGTAAACTCGTCTGGCACATCAACAACTAGATGCTCATATGGCTCAAGTTTAACTCCATTTTCTTCTTTAAGAATAACTTCTGGACGACCAAGACTAAATTCAAAGCCCTCTCTTCTCATATTTTCTGCTAAAATTGTAATTTGAAGTTCACCACGACCACTTACCTTGAACTTTCCCTCTCCAGTATTTTCGTAACGCATAGCTATATTTGTCTTCATCTCACTTTCAAGTCTCTCATCAAGTTTATTTGATGTGACATATTTACCTTCAAGTCCAGCAAATGGAGAATCATTAACTGAAAATACAACAGAAAGTGTAGGCTCTTCTATATGTAAAGGATCCAGAGGCATAGGATTTTCAGGGTCAACAATACTATCTCCAACATCTAATGTTTCGAAACCAGCAATTGCTACGATGTCACCACTTGCTGCTTCATCTATATCAATTCTCTCTAGCCCATTAAAGCCAATAAGTTTTGAAATGCGTCCTCTTAGTTGCTCACCATCTGCTTTTGCAAGCATAACATTTTGGTTCTTTTTTACTGTTCCATTAAAAATTCTTGCAATTCCTATTTTGCCAACATAGTTATCATAATCAAGTGTAAAAACTTGGAGTTGTAGTGGATTTTCAACCGAACCAGTTGGGCTTGGAACATGTTTAATTATAGTCTCAAAAAGGGGAACTAAGTTTACATTTTCATCTTCCATATTATACTTAGCATAACCATCTCGTGCTGCTGCATAAACTACTGGAAATTCTAACTGCTCTTCATTTGCATCCAATGCAATAAAAAGGTCAAAAAGCTCGTCAATTACACGCTCAGGGTCTGCAGAATCTTTATCAATCTTGTTTATTACAATAATTGGACGGAGTCCTAAAGATAGTGCCTTTTTAACAACAAACTTAGTTTGAGGCATAACACCCTCATAGGCATCGACAAGAAGTAAAACTCCATCTACCATCTTCAATACACGCTCAACTTCCCCACCAAAATCAGCGTGACCTGGCGTGTCAATAATATTGATTTTTGTACCTTTGTAGTGAATAGCTGTATTTTTAGAGAGGATGGTAATTCCCCTCTCTTTCTCTAAGTCATTACTGTCCATCATACGCTCTTCAGTTTGAGTATGAGCATCAAATGTGCCAGACTGTTTTAGTAGCTCGTCAACTAATGTTGTTTTACCATGATCAACGTGTGCAATTACTGCAATATTTTTAAAGTCTATATCCATTTTATTTCTCCTTTTAATGGGCGAAGCCCATCAAAAATTCCTCCCACTTTAGTGAAACAAAATAACTGTATCATCAAGCGAAAAAAATCAATTTATATTTTTGGGTTTCATTAATTTTTAATTAAGGTAGGCATTATACCTTAAAATTCTTAAAATAGCTATATATACTTAGTGGAACACATTTTGCTTTTATATCGTTAGATAATTTTCTAAAGGTATGTGATGAAAGAGATATTTAGTATTTCAACAGGTCGTGATGTTGCAAAGGCAAAGCCTACTATAAAGGCTTCGGAAGAGATTGAAGCTAGCAGTACTAAAGAGACTTCTAAAGACTTTTTATCGATCATGTTTGAACAGATAAAAGGATCAATAGCAGCATCTTCTCAGGAGAGTAAACTAGATATAAAACTTGATAATATTGAGCAAGAATTAAATACAAAAAATGACAAAAAATCTCTTGATAACCATCTTTTAGAAGACCTTTTAAAAGTTATATCTTTACTAAAAAATCCAGATGCAAAAGTATCATCTTTTCCATCTCTTTCAAATAAACTAGAAAAACTAATAAACAGCGAAACTGCACTAAAAGAGCTAAAAGAGGTCAAAAATATAACAGACCTTTTAAAACTAAGTAAAAAATATGACTTAGGTTTAGAAAAAATATCTGTGAAAAATATAGACTTTGAAACACTGAAAAAAGAGTTTCCTATTTTAGCAAAAAAGGAGTTTTTTGTTGCACCTAAAGAAGAAAATACAAAAATTGTAGCGGAAACTGTAAAAAAAGAGGCTGAGATAAAGCCAACAGTTTTGAATATAAATAACATAGAAAAACCAAAAACAGAAACAAAAAAAGAGCCTACCCTTTTTGAAAAAATCATGAGTACTCCTAAAGAGGAGAAAAAAGAGACTGCTCTACATGTAAACAAAGAGATAACAAAAGATAAGCTAGTTGATGAGAAAAAAGAAATTGTTTCTACAAAGATAACTGAAGAGGTTAAAAAAACAGTAAAAGTAGTGCAAGAAGAAGCTCCTAAGACTATAGTTATTCAAGAGAAAAAAGAAGTGGTTGTTCAAGATAAAAAAGAAGCTATACATGTAGAGGTGGAAAAAGAACTAAAAAAACCAGAAGTTACTAGAATAAACGAATTAAAAGTTGAGTCAAACACACCTAAAAAAGGCATGATTGAAAATATACTTCAAGGTTTAAAATCTGATAGACAAGAAACTACAAAAACAGCCCCTAGTCAAGCTAATCAAAATCAAAAAGTAGAAATAAAAACCGAAGAGAGTTTAGAAGTAAAAACAGAACCAGTTTCAAATAGAGTTGATTTAAAACCAACTATAAAGACAGATACTTTGGCTTCAAAGCAGTTAACTCCTTCAAAAGATACTTTTAACAACTTTGCTGCTGATTTTAAAGAGAAACTTGAAAACTATAAACCACCTTTTATGAGAGTTCAACTTGCACTTAATCCAAAGGGTTTAGGAGAAGTTGATGTAGTCATAGTAAATCGTGGAAATAATCTACATGTAAACATAACATCAAATACAAACACCATGTCGGTTTTCACTCAAAACCAAGCAGAGTTTAAAAACTCTCTAGTCAATATGGGATTTACAAATCTAGAGATGAACTTCTCAGACCAAAGAGAGAAACAAGAGCAACACAATAAAAACAATAAAGAAACAAGTGACTTTTTTGAAGAAGAAAGTTTAGAAGAAGAGACAACAAGTATAGAGCTTGTAGTGCCTAGATATATATAAAGGATAGATTATGGCAACAGATTATGAAGCAGTAAGCAGTGCAACATATACACCAACTTATGGTGGAGATATAGTAGAAAACCCAGATAGTGTTTTAGATAAAGACTCTTTTATGAAACTCCTTTTGGTAGAGCTTCAATATCAAGACCCAACAGACCCTATGGATAGTGATAAAATTTTAACTCAAACATCACAACTAGCAACTCTTGAATCAGCTGATAATACCAACAAAGCCATGGAAGAGTTAGTCGCACAGATGAGATCATCTCAGGATTTTAGCTCAATCTCTGCGATTGGTAAAATGGCATCTCTTGGTTCTAACGCAATCTCATTAGAAGAGGGGCAACTTGCAAATTTTGAGGTCTATTTTGAAAAAGAGATTCAATCTGGAACTCTTACTATAGCAAACAGCAATGGAGATACCGTAAGAACTGTTTCTCTAGATGAGCAAACAGGGAAAAACGGTGTTTTAGCTTTTCAGTGGGATGGAGTAAGTGATAGCGGTGAACAATTAGATCCTGGATACTACTATGTAACTTCTGACTATACTGATGTTGATGGAGAAGCACAAAAAACTCAATTTGGTATCTACCCTGTTGAATCAGTTAGATTTGATGAAGGAAAAGCACTTATGAAGCTTGGATCTTCTTATGTGCCTCAAGAGTATATAGTAGAATATTTTTAGTCTAAAGGCAAATCATGAATAGCTCTTTTTACAATGGCATAAGTGGCATAAAAACTCATCAGTTTGGACTTGATACTTGGGCTGATAATATCTCAAATGTAAATACGGTAGGATTTAAAAACTCAACTCCTGAGTTTTCTACTATGTTTTCAACAGCTCTTACAGATAGCTATTTTGACTCAACTACAAATGATATAGGATTAGGAAGTAGACCAAGCGGAACATCATTAGATATGAATCAAGGTATATTTCAATCAACTGATAATGTCTTTGATTTAGCCATCGAAGGAGATGGCTGGTTTGGAGTACAGAGTCAAAACAATCAAACCTACTACACAAGAGCTGGAAATTTTGGTGTTGATAGCAATGGGGACATGGTAGATCAAAATGGAAACTATCTACTTGGAAGCTTGGGAGGGAATATAACTCCTACTAGCTTATCATCAGATAAACTAAATGATTTTGGTATGTATTATGGAGTAAATAGCTCAAACTTAGGTGACCCATATGCTATTACATATGTCAATGATATACCTCTTGGAGCAATTGAAGGGCAAAGTAAGATAAATCTTCCTGATATTTTATATCTTCCTCCAGAAGCTACAACAGAGGTAAAATACTCTGCAAATTTAGATCCAAAAGTTACCATAGGTGCTACTGAGATAGATTTTAATGCAAATGATATAAATAGCACAATTGACACAGTTAATAAGATTGCAAATATAAATGGTACAGTAAACAACACTGTAGAGCTTCAAGACCCTAAAGAAGGAGATTTAGTCTTAATCACCATTAGCGATGAAAATGGTTTAAAAACAGATGTAACTACATCTTTAGATAGTAACCTAAATTGGTCTATAAGTGGTGTAGATATAAGCCTACTTGATACAACAACAGCTATAACTACAACTGCAAAACTTCAGACATATCAAGAGATACCAAATACAGAACATTTTAGCTCTACAGTTATATCTCCAACAGGAACCAAAGATATACTAGATATGACATATACAAAAAGAGTTCCACAGCCCCCTGAAGGCAGTATCTGGGATGGTGAGCTTAAAATTTTAAGTTTTTTTGAAAGTTATAATCCTAGCAACACTTATGATTCAAATCTATATGTTGTAGATGAAAATGCAGGCACAGTATATAGTATAGTTGATTCACAAAATGCAATAGTAGAATTTAATTCAGATGGCTCATTAAGAAGTTCTAATATTCCTACTCTAAATAACAGCGGAGCTACTCTTAATATAGATATAGGTCAACCTAATAGCTTTACTGGATTTGTCTCAAATTCAAACCTAGATAAATCAAGAACTGAGAACCACAATGGATATATCGAAGGAATTTTAAAAAACTATGGAATGGATAGCAGAGGGAATGTCATAGCAGAATTCAATAATGGAAGAGCAATACCTGTTGCAAAAGTAGCAATTTATCACTTTCAAAATGACCAAGGTTTACAAAGGACAACCTCTACACTTTTTAGTGAATCTGCTAATAGTGGAAAAGCTATATTTTACACAAATGAAAACGGAGAGGCAATTTTAGGTTCAAACATACAATCAAATAGGCTTGAAAGTAGTAATGTTAATCTTACAACTGCTTTAACAGAGCTAATAGTCATGCAAAAAGCATTTGATGCTAGTAGTAAAAGTATAACTACAAGCGATCAAATGATACAAAATGCTATCAATATGAAAAGATAGGAATAGTTTTTGCTTTTAATTAAAATACAAGAGAATGTAATAAGGATAATATTATGATGAGATCACTATGGGCCGGCGTTTCCGGACTACAAGCACACCAAATAGCGATGGATGTAGAAGGTAATAACATTGCCAATGTAAACACAGTTGGTTTTAAGTACTCAAGGGTAAACTTTTCTGACATGTTAAGTCA
>JALSME010000056.1 GCA_026987955.1 Sulfurospirillum sp. | reverse complement strand
CTATTTTACTTTTTCTAGGTACTCACCTTTTGCAGTATCTACTTTGATGATTGAGCCTTCAAGTACATGAAATGGAACTTGCACAACTGCACCACTCTCTAAAGTAGCTGGTTTTTTTCCACCTTGAGAATCTCCTTTAAAGTTAGGTGGAGTCTCTACAATCTTAAGTTCAACAACAGCAGGAGCCTCAACACCTATTGGCTGTCCATTGTGAAAAAGCATATCTACATTCATACCATCCACTATCCACTTAGCAACATCTCCAACTTGTTCATAAGTTAAGCCTATTTGGTCATATGTAACTGTATCCATAAACTGTAACATCTCTCCATCATCATATAGATACTGCATAGTTTTATCTTCAAGATCTGGTTTTTCACACTTATCTCCTGCATGAAATGTCTTCTCTATTACTTTTCCATTCGCATAAGACTTTATCTTACATCTTACAAATGCCGCACCTTTTCCTGGTTTTACATGTTGATACTCAACTATCTTATATGGTGTGCCATTTAGCTCTATTTTTAAACCTTTTTTTAAATCACTCATTCCTACTGTAGCCATAAATGCTCCTAAATTTTTTATTGATTATATCTAAAATTAGATTACAACTTTATTTATACATTTAACCGTATAAAACATATGTTTTAATTCATTTTTATTATAAATAAAATTATATAAATACAGTTATAATGTATTTAATAACTATTTATTGTTTATTAACATACTGTTTAATATGTTTTTAACACTATATAATGTATAATTATTTAAATTTTATTTAATAAGGGTAATAAGTGACAAATTTAACTATAGATGAAAAGCTGGCATTAGAAGAGGTTTTTATAGTTTTGCATAACAACAAAACAGATCGAATTAATCTAGTAAAAAAGTGTATTGAGTTTTATGAGAATCTGAAGGTATTTTTAAAGCCAAAAGTAGCCTTGGCATAATTTATTATTAAAATTTGAATTAACTAGTTAGTCCTACGACCTTGTGCCTTGCAATTGCATATTTTCTAATCGCTGGTATTCGCTAGTTTGCTTTAGGATGGCAATAATATGAGAGCAGCTTACTTGCTACTCTCATTATCTTATTAGTTATCCTCTTTAATGGCTTTAGTATTATCCATAAGAATAGGGACAAAGAGTAAAGACACAATTACTGCTGCAATTGTACCAAATATCAAAGCAACTCCCAATCCACCAAATATTGGATCGTTTGCTAGTAGAGTACTAGCAAGTATAATTGCTGCTGCTGTTAAGAAAATTGGTTTTGATCTAGTTGCAGTTGCTACTGCTATTGCTCTTTTTTTCTCCATACCATCACTGATAAGTGATATAGCAAAATCAATAAGCAATAAGGAGTTTCTAGAGCTGATACCCATAAGTGCAATAAAACCAATCAGCGATGTAGCTGTGAGGAAAAATGTATCTACTGTAAATATGTCCACAACCCAGTGTCCTACAATCACTCCAATAATAGATAAAAAGCTACCAAGAAGTATAATGCCACTTAGAGCAAAACCTTTATAGTATATTACAAGAAGTAAAAATATTAATACAAGTGCAGAGATAAAAGCAGCACCAAGATCTCTAAAAGTATCCATTGTAACCTTCATTTCACCATCCCAATCAAGATTAATAATCTCACCTGTTTTCTTGTCTTTTAATTCTAGATTAAATAGATGGGTATTTTTTACTTCATACTCTCTGCTAAAATGCTCTATAATCTTTGCTCTTGCATCAAGAAGCGGATAAACCTGAGAAACTAAATCAGTTTCAGCAATTACATTTACCATTTTTTTAAGGTTTTTAGACATAATAGTTGGAATTGAATCTACTTCATTAATTGTAACTAATTCATTTACTGCTATCATCATGCCTTGTTTGTTCATAAGCTTTAGAGATGATAGTTTATCTGCAAGTTTATGCTTAGAAAAACTCTCAAGTCTTTTAGTCTCGTCACTTAAACTTAAAAATAGAGGAATCTGCTCTGGAGAATTTTCACTGTTTTTGACTGCGATCTTCATCCCCTCAAACGCAAGATAAAGTATTTGATTTACCTGCTCTATTGATAAACCTGAACGAATTACTTTTTCTTTGTTGACACTCAACTCAAACTTTTTATATATTTCATCCTGCATTACATCAACATCTACTAAATCATCAGTATTTTTAAGAATATCTGCAACTTGCAGTGCTACATCTCTTAGTTTCACATCATCATTACCATAAAGTTCAACAACAATGGAAGCTAGAGTTGGAGGACCTGCTGGCTGCTCTATCATCTTTATACTAGTCCCTGTAACAAGTTTTTCACATCTATTTTGTATAATTGGTCTTAATCTGTGTACCATTATAAATGACTTCTCATCTCTAGTATGTAAATCAGTCAAGTTAACAACTATCTCAGCCATATTTTCACCTCTTTTTAAAGATGAGCCCTTAACCAATCCCGCATAATCAAGTGGAGAGCCAAATCCAAGATATGTTTCTATATCTAAAATTTCTTTCTCTTTCTTGAGTATATTGTTTACACACATGGTAACTTTTTGAGTCTGCTCAATCGAACTACCATTTGGTGTATCAACATAAATTGAAAATGTATTTGCACTTTTGCCTGGTAACATTTTTGCCAATACTAATTTACTAGGAAACATCATCAGTGAGCCTATAAAAGCTAAAAAAGTAATAAACAAAACTAAGAATTTTTTTGTTTTTGAGTTTATTATGGAGTATATTACTCTCTCTATAAATTTCATGAGTTACTCCCTTCTTTGTTCATACTATCTTTTTGAAAATGATGTTTGTGGTGATGAAGCTTTGGTTTTTTTAGTAACTTTTTAGACAAATATGGTGTAAAAATATATGCTATAACAAGTGATGAAAATAGTGCTACAGGAACATTTTGAGGAATAGGTTTCATAAATTCTCCCATCATTTGTCCAACAAATGCCATCGGAACCATAGTAAGAATTATTGCAAGTGTTGCGATATTTGTCGGAGCACCAATCTCATCTGTAGCTTCTATTAAAATATCATCCATATCTTTATCGACTGAATCATGAGAATGCAAATGCCTATGTATATTTTCAATCACAATAATTGCCGCATCAACTAAAAGTCCTAGACTCAATAAAAATGCAAATAGAGTAATCCTATTTATAGTTTGATCTGTCATATAGGCTACAAAAATTGTAACTGCCAAAATTGCAGGAACTGTAAATGTAACTATAATGGACTCTCTCCAACCAAGAGCAAAAATCAGAAGAAGAGCTATAATAACAATAGAAATCAATAAGTGAAAAACAAGCTCATTTACAGCTGCATTTGCTCTTTCCCCATAGTTTCTTGTTATAATAAACTCCACACCATCTTTGCTTAGTTTAGGCTTTAACTCTTCAAGTTTTTCTATTATTTTATCTGATATAACAACAGCATTAGTACCTTTTAATTTAGATAGTGTCAAAGTTATTTGATTTCTACTTTTAAACTTATCTCCATCCCTAAACTCTATCTTAGCACTTTGAAAATTCTGTATATCATATCCAATTTCTACACTAGCTACATCTCTTAAATAAATTGGAGATCCCATATATTGAGCGATAATTAGACTTTCGACATCTTTGATATTTTCAATCGCATTTTTAATACCAAATACTACCAACTTACCATCTTTAGTTCTATCTTTTACATCTGGAACATCTACAGCAAGTGATTTTAAAGCATTTAAAATCTGTCCCATTGAAAGATGATAACCTGAGAGTTTATGCAAGTCAACTTGTATATTAAACTGCTCTCTTCTATCACCCTTTAGAGTTGTTTTAGCAACATCTTCGATAACATTTAACTCATTTTGAATATACTTAACTTTCTTATACAGATCAACTTCTGATACACCACTTCCATCTTTTGCATAAAATGCAACTGTGACAATCGGTATATCTATATCAATATCAAATGGCTTAACAAGAGGTTGCATTGTCCCCTTTGGAAGTTGGTCCATATTTTGCATAACTTTATCATAAAGTTTCAAGTTTGAAGACTCTCTATTTTCTCCAATATAATACATAACATTCAATATACCAACATTTTCAGCAGACATACCATATATGTGCTCAACTCCCTTTATCTCTTTAATTTTTCTTTCAAGAGGCTTTATAATAATATTATCTATCTGTTTTGGATTTGCACCCGGAAGAACAACCATAATAGTCCCACCACTAATTGCAATTTGCGGATCTTCTTCTCTTGGTGTAATTTCTAGTGCTAAGTAGCCTAAAAGAATTAGAAAAACTGCCAATACAGATGTAAGAGGATTATGTAAAAAACCTTTTGCTAATTTACCAGCAATATCTTTAACTTGATATTTGTTATCTTTCATGTTTACCTACCTAATTTTCACAGTAGAATACATGCCAGGAAGTACATTTTTTCCTTTACTATCAAACTCGACTTTTACTTTAAATGCATGTGTCAATGGATTTGAACTTGGTATGATAGAAGAGATTTTACCGCTACTTTTTAATCCCACAGATGGAATATCAACAACAACATTGTCTCCAACTTTAATATCTTTTAAATTACTCTCTGATATTTCAGTAGAAATTTTCAAATCACTTAAATCTGAAAGAACAAATGCTGGCATACCAGGCATTGCCATCTCTCCTACTTTGATATTTTTAGCAACTATAACGGCATCATTTGGGGCCTTTACCTTTAAATATTTATACTGATTTAGAACCTCTTGCATCTTTGCTCTAGCTTGCTTTATCTGCTTTTTAGAAATCTCTACCATTGCTTTTAAATTTTTCTCTGCTAACTCTAAGTTTTCAACATCAAATTTAGAAACCATATCTTTTTTCAAAAGTCTTCTATGTCTAGCTAAATTTAAAACAACATTTTGATACTGATTTTCATACATTTGAGAAGCAAGTTGTGCCTGTGAAATACCAAGTTCTACTTGTGCTTTTGCACTATCTATCTCTTTTGAGTCAATCTCATACAGAAGATCACCTTTTTTTACTCTACTACCTTCTGAGCCTCTGACATCAATAACAAATCCCATATAGCGACTTGTTATCATTTTTTGATTATCTGAAATCACACTCCCTGTAAGCATTAAACCTTCTGCATATATCTGTGTTAGAGTTGCTAATACAAAACTCATACTTACAATAATCTTTCTCATATCTCTTCTCCATTTGCTATTTTTTCTAATTCTAAAATCTTACTGCTTCTATCATTTTGTATCTTGTTTAGTTCAAGTATCTTTTGTATCTCTAATGACTGTTTAATAATAACATCATTAATTGAGACTAGTTTTTCTTGATATCTTCCTAAATAATTTTGATATATTGTTCTAGTTAACTCAATCTCTTTTTTTAAGCTATCTATATCAAAATCATAGCTCTTTATCTCTGTATTGATTTTATCAACTTTAAGAGTAATACCTTTTTTTGCTAACTCAACTTGCTGTTGAACTTTTAAATTTTCAACTCTAGCTTTCTGTATTGAATTACTACTCGCTCCTCCACTAAAAATATTCCATTTAAATTGTAGACCAACTGTGTAAGCATCATGATCTGAAAAATTACCCAAAAAGGTATTATCTGCACTAGAATATTCTGCAAAAGCTCCTATCTCTGGAAGATTAGATGACTTACTTAATTCAATCGCCATCTTTGTTATATCAAGACCCTGTTTTGCTTTTTTTATGTCTATGTTTCTGTTAAGTATAGTATCTATTTTATATTTTTTATATCTAATTTCATCAACACTACCTTGAATAGACTTAACTTTTGAATTAAGTAAAAAGGAGACAAAATGATATACAAGTTTTTTGTTTGCATCAGCCTGATGTAGCATGCGTGTAATATTTGCTCTTTTTGCTTGAACTTCAAGAAGATCCACTTTTTTTGCATATCCCTCTTCTATCATACTTGATGCCATATTTTCTAGCTTATTCATATTTTTATTTATAATTGATAAATTATGTATATATGTATCTAGAAGATAGATATCATAAAAACTTTTTTTAAGTTGAAAAAGTTTTTCATTGAGTATCTTCTGAGTATCTAAAACACTCATTTTTTGTAGAGCTTTTGTAATCTTTCCATACTGCTCTAGCTTTCCACCCACATAGATAGGTAACTGATACTGTAGCTTTGATTGAAAATGATTCCTAGCTTTTGGATAGTTTAAATCATAAGGTTGAACTTCAAGTATATTGGTTGTTCCTGGTGGTGGAGACAGAAAATCTGCAAATCCAAAATCACCAAATGTAGCCTCTCTACTTTGAAGTTTGAAACCAAACACATTGCCTGCGTCATTTGAACGCATTGCTATTTGAACAAAATCTAACTTACCATAGTTATAAGATTTTGCAATCTCATGCTCAAACTCTTTTATCTGCTCATCAAACCTTGCCACACTAACTTCAAGATTTTTCTCTTTTAATATTTTAATCGCACTATCTAAGCTAAGATTTTCATAAACATCTGTTGCAAAAATAGGAACTATAAATAAACTAATCCATAATAACACTTTCATCTGTCTTCTCCATTTTAAAGTCGTATATCACACGCCTGTAATTATATCTAATATACGACTATTTTTTGCTTAGTGATGTGATTTTATGATTAGAATAGTCATTTTTATATTTATATAAATAAACCTAAAAAATTGCCAAATAACACAATTTCTTCTAAACTTTGTAAATCCTGTAGGAACAGGAGTATAATCGTTTTGACTATATGCTTTAATTTTCATATCTATTTCCTTTTCATTTTATTGTCTCTTTTTAAAGGAGCAAAGCCCCTTTAAAATTCCTCTCACTGAAGCACGAAGTAAACTTCTGTACTAT
>JALSME010000055.1 GCA_026987955.1 Sulfurospirillum sp. | reverse complement strand
TTTTATTGTCTCTTTTTAAAGGAGCAAAGCCCCTTTAAAATTCCTCTCACTGAAGCACGAAGTAAACTTCTGTACTATGCTTTTTTACGGTCTCCTTTTGAAGGAGTAAAGCTAACAAATGCAGTTTTGCATTTGAAAATTTCTTTGAGGGTCTATTCTGGTATTATTGTCCAAAATGGTTTAAGTTTTGCTTTCCATAAAAATGCGTGATGAAGCAAGTGTTTTAGCCAGTGTCCAGCAAGGCCTATCTCTCCAAATGTACCATGAAGATCTCTTCCATAATCTGGATATTTATCATAATCAGGAACGATAGGAAACATAGTCATAGCAGCTGCAGTTCCACTAAAAAGACCTTTTCCTGCACTAGCAACACATGCTGCTCCCATCTCACTCATTTTAGCTGTATGAGTTGGTTCTACTGCACCGTTTAAAATCATATCTTTTAGACTCTGTGCAACAGCTTTTCCCATCATAGCACTTGGCATTCCTGTTCTAGGTGGTGTTGGGTTGATTGGAGTTCCATTTGGACTCTTCATAGGTTTTGATATAAGATGAGGAGGTGCAAATGCAATACCTACTGCAAACATATTTTTATATGTTTGATTTTGGCATTTTGAAGGCCAATCATCTGCACTCCATGTCTCAAATGGTTTTGTTGCTTTTGAATAATCAGCATCAACAAACATAAATCCACCAGGATTAAATACTTTTGATGTTATATCTTCACCAGCCTTATCATATGCTTTCATACCGCTTCCAGCAAATGGAGGAATAAGCATAGAAAAATCAAACTCTTCTTCATGCATACTTCCATCTAATAGCTCATAATGAACCCTATCTTTTTCTACCTTGTTTACATGTGCTCTAGTAATCCAGTTTACACCTCTTTCTGTATATAAAGACTCTGCAAACACTTTTCCACTAGTAATATATCCGCCCATCTTAAGGTGCATACCTCCAACTCCAAAATCCCCAAGCTCATACTCATTGGATATATAAGTTATCTCCGCTTTATCGCGAATACCTTCATCTCTTAATTTATGCTCAACATTAAATGTATACTCAAATGCAGCTCCTTGACATGTACACATACCATGTCCAGTTCCAATTAGAATTTTTTTGTTTTCTCCTGCTTTCATCTGAGTAATTAAATCATTCAATTTTTCAGATGCCTCAACAGCATGATCAGCAGTACATACTGAGACTGTATAACCATTGTCTGGTCCAAGTCCCTCAGTAGCACCAAAGTTTAACTTTGGTCCTGTTGCATTTATAAGATAATCATAACTTAGCTCTTCGCTCTCGCCAGACTTACCCTGTCCAGTATACTCGATAGTAACAAATGGGTTATCATTAGTCTTTGAACCCTCTGGATTTATTGATAAACCTTTTGCCTGTCTATAATCAATACCAGCTTTTTTATAAACAGGAGCAAGTTCAAAAACTACATCCTCTTTACTCATGCCATCAACTCCAACCCAGATGTTAGATGGAATCCAGTTCCACATACTGTTTGGTGTAACTACTACTACTTCATGTGATTGTCCTAACCACTTTTTCAAGAAAGTTGCAGCAGTATGACCTGATACACCTCCTCCTAAAATCACAACTCTTGCCATAACTTCTCCTTATGCATTTAATGTCATTCTAATTGATTATACAAGTTGAATTTTAAAAAGAAGTTTATTTTATAGTATAAAATGATAAAAAATAGTAAAAAGGGTAGATTTGTATCACTAAAATGTCATACTATGGTAAAGATTTACCCTTTTTTTAGAGGTGTCCTATATTTATAGAACAGCGTACTCAGCCCAGATACAAGTATCTAGTTTATTTAGTTTAGATATAAGTTTTTTATCTATATTTTCATCTACAAGTATCACAGCCATTGCTAGTCCATTTTCATCACGACCAAGTCTAAAATCTGCTATGTTTACACCTTCACTTGAAAGCATTGATGAAATATCTGCAATAACACCAGGAACATCAGAGTTTTTAAATACTATCATCTTGCCTTTTGGTTTAAAGTCAAATTTAAAACCATTGATACCAACTATGCGTTGTTCTTCTTCTCCAAAAACTGTGCCACTTACACTTGTAACACCTTTTTCGGTTGTTAGCTTAACTGTCAGCTTGTTTTTATAGCCACTTGCATTGCTAAGTGCATCATACTTAACTTCTATTGCTTTTTCTTGGGCAACAAACTCTGCATTTACATAGTTAATCTTATCACCCATTGACTCTTTTAAAGAGCCGACAAGTGCAAAAGTAAGTAGTGACTTTACATGCTCACCTATATCACCTTCTGCTTGAATACGAACTGATTTTATTGCCGCTTTATTTATCTGTGCACATAAAAATCCCATCTTCTGAACTAATTCAAGATATGGTTCAAGATATGGAGGAAGGTCTTCTGCTTTAATCGGAAGATTTAAGGCATTAGGGTAACTAACACCTCTTGCAGCACTAATTGCATTTTCTGCAGCTTGAATTGCAATTTTTTCTTGAGATTCTATTGTATTTGCTCCAAGGTGAGGAGTTACACATATGTTTTCTAAATCAAGCAAAAAATGGTCAGTTGCAGGCTCGTATGAGAATACATCTATACCAGCATATGCAATTTTTCCATTTTTAATACCATCATATAGTGCTTTTTCATTGTAAAGTCCACCACGAGCACAATTTACAAGTCGTACACCATCTTTCATTTTTGCAATCTCATCAAAAGATATTATGTCTGTTGTCTCTTTGTTTTTTGGAGTATGAATTGTAATGAAATCACATGATAAGATATCTTCAAAATTTTCTGTATATTTCATCCCTAAGTCTGTGGCTTTAGAAGATGGCACATATGGATCATAGGCAATTACATCCATATCAAAACTTTTAGCTCTAATTGCCACACGGCTTCCTATATTACCAAAGCCTATAACACCAAGTTTTTTACCACTAAGTTCAACACCATACCATTTCTCTCTTTTCCAAACTCTATCAAGTTTTAGGTGATTATTTGCACCTACAAAACTTCTTGCTGTCCCTAAAAGATGAGCCATAGTAAGCTCAACTGCGGCAATTGTATTTGCTGTTGGAACATTCATGGCGATTATTCCTCTTCTACTACATCCCTCTTGATCAACATTATCAACACCAACACCAGCCCTAACAATAGCCTTTAAATTTTTAGCGGCATTTAAAAATTTCTCATTTATATCTGTTGAGCTTCTTGTAATTGCAACATCTGCTTCACCAACTATATTTAAAAGCTCGTCTTTTGGTACCTTAACCGCATCTATAACCTCAATGCCACTTTCATCATTTAGTATATCAAAACCTTTTTGATGAATTGCATCACATACTATTATTTTTTTCATAACCATACCTCTAATATTTTTGATTCTATATCATAATCTTTTAATTTATCAACAATTTTTTCTAGTGAATCTTCTGTTTTACTACTAACATAGATGACAGGAACTCTATCTTTTTTTTCAACAACATATGGTAAATTCATCTGTGATAGCGTTTGAACAATACAAAAGATAGAGTATCTATCTGCCCTATCTACTACCAATCTATAGGATTTAACCTTTGGTGGTATATATTTTTTGAGATCTATTTGCATATATAATTCATTTACAGGAAATGTAAACTTGGTCTCTTTAGAGTTAGCAAGTAGCTCTGACCAAGTTTTACTTTTAAGTGTTACTTCACTCTGTTTTTGTGAAGGGGAAAGATACTGCTCATCTATTTGCACTCTAGAGTTATTATCATTAAGCATGCTTATTAAAACAAAACTTAAAATAACAACCATGAGTACAAATAGTACAATAGTTACCTTTTTTTGCATCTACTATTTAAGCTGATCTTTAATGATGTCTCCAAGAGTCATCTTCTCTTCTTTGTTGATCTCTTTAAGTGCTTCTCGCTCTTTTTGCTTAGAAAGTCTTCTTACAGATAGTCTAATACGATTTTTTCTATCATCAATAAAAGAGATAGCAGCTTCAATCTCATCACCAATTTTTAGCTCTTCCTCAGGGTTTGGAAGAAGGTCTTCTGTTCTAATTAGTGCATCTACATTGTCTTCAAGTTCAACAAAAACTCCAAAGTCCTTTATATCTCTAATCTTACCAACAACTATATCTCCATTTGAGTGCTCTTTAGCATACTTAGCGATTGGGCTATCTTCTAACTCTTTTTTACTTAATGAAACTTTTTCATTAATATCATCAATCTTAATGATTTTTACTTCTACTTCATCACCTGATTTTAAAAGGTCTTTACATTTGTCTGATCTGTTCCAAGATGTATCTTCATTGTGTAAAAGTCCTTCAATACCACCGATTTTAATAAATGCTCCAAAATTAGTAATAGTAGTAACTATACCTTTAACAACATCACCAGTATTATAGTTTTTCAAAAACTCTTCAAATGGCTTAGGAAGTACATTTTTCAACGATACTCTAAGTCTTCTCTCTTCACAATTAATTTCGATTACTTCTACATCAATATCTTGATTTTCACTAATATAATCTTTTGGGTGTTTTATGTTTTTATCCCAAGAAATTTCAGAAATATGCAAGAAACCTTCTATATCATTTCCAAGATCAACAAATGCACCATAAGGCTCAATATTGCTAACTTCTACTTGGATTGTATCTCCAACTTCTAGCTGATCCTTAATCTCTTCCCAAGGATCTGGCATAGCAGCCTTAATTGAAAGAGAAAGATGTCTTTTTTCTTTGTCATACTTGATAGCTTTAACAGGTACAACTTCGCCTTCTGAGTATATAGTACTAGGATTTACTGGTCCTTTATAGCTTATTTCACTATAGTGAACAAGTCCATCAACTCCACCAATATCAACAAACATACCATATGTAGTAATTTTCTTAATAGTTCCTTCAACAACTTCATCAGCATCGATTAGTTCTTGAACTATCTCTTTTCTCTTTTTTCTGTCATCATCTAAGCATTTTTTGCGGGATACTACGATTGACTCATTATCTTTATCAATCTTAATAATCTTAACTTTTACATTTTTACCCATAAGAGCATTCATATCTCTTACAGCTGCTTGAGAACGAGGAAGGAAAAATTCAACACCTTCTTCATTTTCAACGATGAATCCACCCTTGTTTTTACCTACAACTTTAAGATCATAGATTCTATCTTCATCTTCTTTATAATCTGCAATAAATGATTTTACGCGTTCTTTACGAATCGCCTTTTTATGAGAAACATTTGGACGCTCATTTCTGAAGCCAGAAATTACAACTTTGATTGTATCGCCTACTTTATATGTTATATTGCCTTCACTATCCATTAGTTCTGATGTATAAAGACGCCCTTCTGACTTCTTACCCACATCAACTAAAGCAACATCATCTTTAATTTCAACAATAACACCATCAATTAGTGCATCTCTTCCAGAGTCTTTTTTTTCGTACTCATCTAGCATTGCTGCAAAATCCATCTCCTCTATTTCTTCTACAGCTTCAGATTGAACTGTCTCGTTCGCCTCATTTACCATTTTATTCCCTTGTTTTGATTTTAGTTTTTTATACGAGTAGCATTGAGCTTATAACCCAAATCGCATAAAATTTCATTATTATACTTTAATTTTGCTTATTTTTCCAATAACTTTTTCAATTATCCAGTCAGGTGTCGATGCACCAGCGGTTATACCACATAAATTTTTATCTTTAAACCACTCATTTTTTAACTCATTTTCATTTTCTATTAAAAAACTGTCGATACAAGACTCTTTTGCTATACTAAAAAGCTGCTTTGTATTTGATGAGTTTTTGCCACCAATTACAATCATAACATCAGCTTCTCTTGCAAGCTCTTTAGCCGCATCTTGATTTTCAAATGTTGCATTACAAATGGTGTTGAAAACTCTAACCTCTTTATAGTGAGTTGTCAAGTAGTTGACAATCTTCAAAAACTCTTCAACTTTTCTCGTTGTTTGTGCAACGATTGCAATTTTGTTATTTAGTCTTATATCTTCCAAATCTCCCACACTATTTATAACTCTAGCTCCATTTATAGCATAACTTTGAACACCTTTTACTTCAGGATGATTTGAATCACCAAAGATAACGACATCGTATCCTTCACTACTCATCTGCTCACAAATCTGCTGAGGCTTAGTAACATATGGGCAAGTCGCATCTATGATTTCTGTGCCACTATTTTTAAGTGTGTTTAAATCACCTTTGGTTATGCCATGTGTTCTTATAATAGCTTTTTTAACACCATCTGCTTGACTTGCATCTTCTAGTGTATCTACATTAAAATTTACTTTTAGTCTATTTATTTCCTCATTATTATGAATCAGAGGACCAATTGTAGATGCATTTTTAGAATTTTCAGCAATTTTGATAGCTCTTTTAACTCCAAAACAAAAACCATAACTATTTGCTAATTTAATCTTCACAATCAACCTTTGCTATCTGCGAAATAAGCTCCACAAAATTTGGAAATGATGTTTCTATACACTCAATATCTGTAACCTCCATAGGAGCTTTTAAACCTGCAATTGCAAAACTCATAGCAATTCTATGATCACCATAGCTATCTACTTTTGCACTTTTAAACTCACCACCTGTTACTTCATAGCCATCCTCAAACTCCTCTACATGTAGAGTACATTTTTGAAGGTTTGTTACTACACTTGAGATTCTATCACTCTCTTTAACCCGAAGCTCTTTCGCATTTTTTACTATGCTTTTCCCATCTGCACAAGCAAACGCGATACTAAGTGCAGGAAGTTCATCTATAAGCCAAGCTATATTTTCTTCAACAATAACACCTTTTAGTGGAGCATATTCAATCACGATATCACCCATGCTATCATATATATTTTCTTTTTCTATAAACTCAACCTTTGTGCCCATCTTTTGAAGAACCTTGTAGGCTTCAACTCTTGTAGGATTTAAAAGCATATTTTTAAGAGTTACTTTTGAATTTGGTGTAATAGCAGCTGCTACAGCAAAGAAAAAACCACTTGAAGGATCATTTGGTACTGTTATATCTAGTGGTTTTAGTGGCTTGTCCATAGGAGTTAAAGTGACTTTTGTGCCTTCTGATTTTATATCAACTCCCATACCTCTTAACATTTTTTCTGTATGGTCACGACTCAAAGTTGGCTCACTCAAAGTTGAGACACCCTTAGCTCTAAGACCTGCTAAAATCATCGCACTCTTTACTTGTGCTGATGCAATTGGGCTATCATAACAAAATGCCTCCATCTTGGCACCTCTTATGCTTATAGGTGCTAACTCTCCACCATCTCTACCATCTATAATAGCTCCAATTTCTCTTAGTGGATTTGCTACTCTTTTCATAGGACGACTTGCCAAGTACTTATCCCCATGTAGCACAAAAAATCCATCAATTGAAGATAAAAAACCCATTAGCAATCTAATTGCTGTTCCTGAATTACCACAATCTAAAATTTGCGCTGGCTCCTTTAGTTCTTTTGGTGGAAGTATGGTTAACAAATCTCCATTTCGCTCAACTTTAGCCCCAAGTGATTCAGCTATATTCAAAGTACAAAGAGTATCTTCAGCATTTAAAAAATTTTTTATATATGATGGCTTATCACTTAAAAGTGAAAAAATTGCACATCTATGTGATATTGACTTATCACTTGCAATTTTATCAGTCTCGAATACAAACTCTCCTTTTGGAGATACTTTTAAAAAACTCATCTTAAAGTTATACCAAATTTATCTTTGATAGAACTCAATATACTCTCTATCATATTCGATACCTCATCATCTTCAAATGTTTTATATTCAGACTGGAAATGAAACTTAACAGTTAAACTATTAAATTCCCCAAGTGACTCATCTTTATATAAATCAATTGGATACAGTTTTGTCATCTCCTTTGGAGCAATGGACTCAATATACTTTTTAAGTTCACTAAATCGCATATCTTTTGCAACCATAAGGCTTATATCTCTCACACTTTCAGGAAACTTAGAGTATGCCTTTGCCTCTTTTCTTTCGTAGGGTAACTCACTCATCTCTAGCTCACATATATATGTACGGTTCAAATCTAAATCTTTTTCAATGTTAAGATGAACTCTCGATATATATCCAATATCTTGACCATTTTGTATAACTCTTGCATACTCATATGGGCTACTCAACAACCCTCTACATGTAGAGCTACTAAGTTCAAAACTTCCTACAACTTTACTAATATTTTCTGCAAATTTAAAAAAATCTACTACATCTGGCTTTCCATGGTTTGATACTTTCTGTAACTCAACCTCTCCACTCGATACAAAAGCTATTTTTGTACTCTCATCGCGACTCTTATCAAATACTGTACCTACTTCAAAAAGTTTAATAGATTTTTTACCAAATTTAACATTTCTACTAACTGACTCCAAAAGGTTTGGAATCAATGATGTGCGAAGAGTATTTAACTCATTAGTAATAGGATTTGAAATTTCTCTTTTTTTATATATGGTAGTTAAATCATATTTTTCAAGCCTCTCTCTATGGTCAAAAATAAAATGTAATGTCTCAAAAAAACCAACACCAACAGCTCTGTGTCTATACATCTTTCTTTTTTGAAAATCATGATAGGAGGTATTCATTTTATCTGACTCTGCAAAAACAAGTGGTTTAGAAGTTATGTTGTCAATCCCAACTATACGCACAATCTCTTCACAAACATCTTGTATATTTACAATGTCATGACGATGCTGAGGAACACTAATATTTAAAACGCTCTGCTCACTTTTAAAAATAACTTGAAATCCTAAGCGTTTCAATATCTGAATAACTCTATCTTTTGGTATCTCTTCACCAATGATATCTGCTAGTTTGTCTAAATCTACAGGAATTCTTACTTCATCTATATCTTGAATCACTTGCTGACTTCCTGCATATAGCATTATTTTTGAATATTTTTTCAATAATTCAATCAAATAATCCATACCAAAATCTAAATTTGGCTCACTTCCACGAGAAGATCTATATAGGTGTCTATCTGCATCTAATTTTTTATTTGCACTATTAATTGAGATTATCTCTGGCGAAGTATAGTTTGCTTCAAGGATTACTCTTTTTGTCTCATTTGTTGCTTTTTTATCTTCCTTTTGAGAAACACCGACAATTGAAGCAATTTGTGAATTTTTCGTAAAAACTGCATCTAAATTATTTGTATGCTTTTTTATATTTACAGTTGCTTTTCCACTACTATCTGCAAAACATTCATGAGAGTAGGTTCTTAGAAGAACTCCTGTTGTATAAGTGGCATACTCAACAACTCTTTCAAGTTCTGTAGGTTTGTATATATCTGCAAATGCTAAACGAAGGTCTATTAAAAATGAACTTTTAACTTCCTCTTGATCATAAACCCTATAAAGCAAAGAGGCATCTACACTATCATGTGAAGAGAGACTCAAAGCTCTTCCTATACCGAGTTGCTTCTCATCATCTTCACTTTTAAATGTAGAGACATCAAGATCGTATGGTACACTCAAATCTCTTGCAACACCGTGAATACTGAGACAATCGCCTCTGTTTGCAGTGAGTTCAATCTCAATAACATCATCATTGACCAATTCATACTCGCTAAACTCTTTTCCTAAAACAAGTTTGCCAATACTCTCATCTAACACCATGATGCCATCACCCATCTTTGGAAGACCAATCTCCTCTGATGAGCATATCATACCACTTGAGTCAAGCCCACGAAGTTTTGCCTCTTTAATCTCCATACCATTTGGTAAAATTGCTCCAACTTTTGAAACTACTACATGTAGACCTGCTTTTACATTTTTGGCTCCACAAATAATCTGCTTAACTTCTCCACCAATATCAACTTCACAAACATTTAGCTTGTCTGCATCAGGATGCTTTTTGCACGTGAGAACTTTTCCAACTACTATGTTTTTTGGAATTCTTATCTTTTTTAAACTATCAACTTCAAGACCTATCGCATTTAGCGTACTACATATATCTTCACTTGTTATATTTTTTAGGTCTATCCACTCGTTTAACCATGTTCTTGTTAATATCATCTAAATTGCTCCAATAGTCTTAAATCTCCCTCAAATAGTGAGCGTAAATCTGGAATCTTATGAAGAAGCATTGCAAATCGCTCCACTCCAAGCCCAAATGCATAACCACTAACATCTTCATAGCCAACTGCTTTAAAAACATTTTCATCTACATATCCACTTCCTAAAACTTCCAGCCAGCCAGTATGTGAACACACTCTACAACCATCACCTTTACAAAAAATACAGCTTATATCTACCTCAGTACTTGGTTCTGTAAACGGGAAAAAGCTAGGACGAAAACGAACTTCAACTTCACCAAACATATACTTTAGAAAATCTTCTAATATATACTTTAGATTGGCAAATGAAACCTCACCACTTTTTCCAACAACAAGACCTTCAACCTGATGAAACATAGGAGTATGTGTCAAGTCATAATCTCTTCTAAAAACAGCCCCTGGACAAATCATGCGAATAGGAGGTTTCTCTTTTAGCATTGTTCGTATCTGAACTGGACTTGTATGAGTTCTTAAAAGCATACTATCTTCAAAATAGAAAGTATCTTGCATATCACGAGCAGGGTGGTACTTTGGAAGGTTTAATGCTTCAAAGTTATGAAAATCATCTTCCACTAAAGGACCCTCTTCTATAGAAAAGTTCATGCCTACAAAATACTCAATGATTTTATCCATAGTATCCATAACAGGATGCAGTGCTCCTGCTTCACTTGTTGAATTAAATAGTGTAACATCAACTCCATCTTTTTTCATCTCATAAGCTATAGCTTCTGATTCTAAGATGAGTTTTTTGTCATTTAGTAGGTTTAAAAAACTCTCTTTATCTGTATTTAATTTTTGTGCAAACTCTTTCTTCTCTTCATTTGGTACAGTCTTCATCTTTGCAAATTGTCCTGCAAAATAACCCTTCTTACCAAACATAGAAACTCTCAAAGACTCTAACTCTTTTAAAGATTCACAAGCTTTTATCTGCTTTTCCATATCTTTCAATTCTAAGACCTTGTAATAATTTTTATCTATTCTAGTAAAAAGTTGATTATAAAGTGGTTAAGTGGTACAATTATAA
>JALSME010000054.1 GCA_026987955.1 Sulfurospirillum sp. | reverse complement strand
AAAGGGGAGATTTTGCAGAAAAAACGATATAGACCAAATGTTGCAGCTGTTATTGTCTCTTCTAAGTACCCATTTGAGGCTGAATTATTTATAGCTTTGCGTAATGATATTGATGATGCTTGGCAGTTCCCTCAAGGGGGGATTGATGATGGAGAAACTCCTAAAGAGGCACTTTTAAGGGAGCTAGAAGAGGAGATTGGTACTAGGGATATAGAGATTTTATCAGAGTATCCAGATTGGATTAGTTATGATTTTCCTGGGACTGTGGCTAAAAAAATGTACCCGTTTGATGGTCAGACGCAGAAGTATTTTTTGGTAAGATTAAAAGATGATTCAAAGATAAATTTAGCTACAAAAGTGCCAGAATTTTGTGAGTATAAATTTGTAAAGTATAAAGATGTTTTTAAACATATTACATACTTTAAAAGACCAGTATATAAGAAGATTTTAGAATATTTTAAAAAAGAAGGGTATTTATAGTATGCTTATTGTGCAGAAGTATGGTGGTACAAGTGTTGGTACACTTGAGCGTATAGAGGCAGTTGCAAAAAGAGTTGCAAAGGCGAAAGAAGATGGAAATGATATAGTTGTTGTAGTCTCAGCAATGAGTGGTGAGACTAATAAACTCATAAGTTATGCAGAAAATTTTAGCAATAACCCAAAACAAAGAGAGATGGATTTACTTTTGAGTGCTGGAGAGAGGGTAACGAGTGCATTGTTATCTATAGCGCTTAATGAGATGGGTTATCCAACAGTTGCTATGAGCGGAAGACAAGCCGGTATAAGAACAGATAAGTTTCATACTAAAGCAAGAATAGAATCCATCAATAGACTCTGCATAGAGAAAGAAATAAATGGTGGCAATATAGTAGTTGTAGCCGGTTTTCAAGGCGTCACAGAGCTTGGAGAGGTTTCAACTTTGGGTCGTGGAGGAAGTGATTTAAGTGCTGTTGCAATTGCAGGTGCACTTGAAGCAGATTTGTGTGAGATATATACAGATGTAGATGGAGTATATACAACTGATCCTCGCATTGAGCCTAAAGCAAAAAAATTAGATAAGATTAGTTATGATGAGATGCTAGAGCTTGCAAGTTTGGGTGCAAAAGTATTGCAAACTCGCTCAGTTGAGATGGCAAAAAAATTAAATGTAAATCTTGTAACAAGAAGTAGTTTCAATGATAATGAAGGTACACTTATAACAAAGGAAGAAAATATTATGGAACAGCCAGTAGTAAGTGGTGTAGCACTAGATAGAAACCAAGCAAGAGTAACACTAAGAGGTGTAACAGATAAGCCAGGAATAGCAGCAGAGATTTTTAGAAAGCTTAGCGAGTCAAATGTAAATGTAGATATGATTATACAAAATGTTGGACATGATGGTACAACAAACTTGGGTTTTACTGTTCCTCAAAATGAATTAGATTTAACAAAAGATGCAATGTTAGAACTAAATGCATCACAAAGTGTCGAGTATGATAGCGAGATTGTAAAAGTGAGTATTGTTGGTGTTGGCATGAAAAGTCATAGTGGTGTAGCTTGTACGGCTTTTGATACACTTTCAAGAGAAGGCATTAACCTTGAGATGATTAGTACAAGTGAAATTAAAATCTCAATGGTTATAGCTGCAAAATATGGTGAGCTTGCGGTTCGTGCACTTCATGATGCTTATAAGCTGGATGAATAAAAGTGAAAGAACTACTAAAATGGACACTTGATACCATCCGACAGGATGGTTCAATGATGAGCTGGATGGAGGAGAAGAGATTTGAGTGGGTTCCTCTCGTCTCATCCATGTTACAAAATCTTCTATCTGGGCAGACAGTTATAATAATTACCGATACAGATAGAGAGTGGTTTGGAGAGTATGCTTTAGCAAAGCTAAATATGTCAGGTAAAAATCGTCCAATGCTACCATTTGTTTCAATAAAGACATTCTTTCCAAATATTCATCAACTGAAAAATAAAGAAGATATTAAATTACTTGAAGATATGTTGTCTCAATCATTTTCAAATGGATATACATTTTTTTATATAGGCAAAAGTACAGATATTAAGATGCAGCTTGCAAAGCGACATGATGACAGTTTTTTGTGGGTATTTGATGAACATTTGCAAAATAGTTTTTACCTTTCAAGTGGTGATGATCTTTTGGATATTAAACTAATACAACTTTATAGATTGCTAGATAAAAGTATAAATGCAGTTCTTTTTGCAGAGGTAAGTTTAGAAAATGAGTGAACCTCTTAGTTGTATACTTGTTTGCTCTGATTTAGAAAAAGCAGATGAATATGTAAAAGAGAAATATGCTCAAAACAGGGTTTGTAACTTTTTACCAGAAAAAGACGACTTTTTGTTAGAGGATGTGAAGAGGGTTATTAAAGAGGCATATATAGCTGAAGAAAATTTAAAAATATTGGTATTAAAAGCTAAGGGTTATAGAGTTGAGACTCAAAATGCACTACTTAAAATTTTAGAAGAACCACCAAGAAATATAGTTTTTATACTTATAGCTCCAACAAAAACAGTTTTTTTACCTACTATTAGGTCTCGTATGATACTAGAAGAGCTTAAGGTAGAAAAAAAGGTTATTAAGAGCGGGTTAAACCTTAAAAATCTTTGTGAAAAAGATATATACGAGTTTGTACAAGCTAACTCTAGACTTAGTAGAGTAGATCTTAAAGAGACTATACAAGCTATAGTTAACGAAGCAGTATTGGAGCATAATATATCTTTTACTGAGAGTGAATTAAATAGCTTTTCAACTTTTTTAGAGTTAGCTCAACTAAATTCTCGTCCTCAAAATTTACTTTTTTCACTCCTTCTTACAATAATGAAGAGAAAAAGAGTATGAA
>JALSME010000053.1 GCA_026987955.1 Sulfurospirillum sp. | reverse complement strand
ACAAAAATAATTAGGAAAATAATTGAAAATAATTAGTGCAAGCTACATTCTTAGATGTAATGACCAGTTTGAGATTCTTAAAAATAGTGCAATATGTTTTGATAAAAAAATATTAGCTATAGATAGATTAGAAATTTTAACAAAAAAATACCCAAAGGCTGAAGTAATTGAGCTTCCACAAAACTCTGTGATTATGCCAGGGCTCATCAACCCACATGTTCATCTTGAGTTTAGTGCAAACAAGACGGACTTACAATATGGAAGTTTTATGCCTTGGCTTGGTTCTGTCATAAAAAAGCGTGATGATTTGCTCTCAAAGTGTAGTGATGAAGTGATAGAGAAGCAACTAAAAATCATGCAAAAGAGTGGCACAACTACTTTTGGAGCAATTAGTAGCTTTGGAAATGATTTTGATGCTTGTCTTAAATCTCCTCAAAGAGTTGTTTTTTTTACAGAACTTTTAGGAAGTCGCCCTGACTCTGTAGATATCCTTTTTGAAGATTTTAAATCAAAACTAAAGCATGTCGAACAAAATGAAAATGAAAGATTAATCCCTGCTATATCTATTCACTCACCCTACTCTACTCACCCAATTTTAGCTCGCAATGCTCTTGATATCGCACGAAAATATAACTATGTAGTTTCTACTCATTTTATGGAAAGTATGGCTGAGAGAGAGTGGATAGACAATGGACAAGGAGAGTTTGCAGAGTTTTTTAACAACTTTTCGCCAGATGCAAAACCGATGAGCAGCCCCACTCAGTTTATAGAGCTTTTTAGAGGGTGTAAAACACTTTTCACTCACTGTGTTCAAGCAAGCAGTGATGAGATAGAAAAGATAAAAGAGATAGACGGAAGCATAACACACTGCCCAGTTTCCAATAGACTTTTGGGAGTTGGTCGCCTTGAGATTGAAAATATAGAAAAATCTATGTTAAACTTGGGTACTGATGGACTTAGTTCTAACATATCACTCAACCTCTGGGACGAGATGAAAATGGCTTTGATGCTGCACCATAAAGAGAGCCTTTCAAAACTAGCACCACTTCTGCTACATATGGTCACAAGAAATGCGGCAAAGGCTCTACATGTAGAGGCTGGAGAGATAACTGAAGGCAAGTTTGCAGATTTTATTGTGTGTGATATTGACTCAGATCAAGATAACTTAGCACTAAATCTCATACTACAAACCAAATTTACAAAAGCAACTTACATTGCAGGGGAGAAGATATAATGTTTATTTTTAGATCAATAGGGAAAGTGATAAGCTACATAAACAACCATTTTAAAGCGATGCTTTTTTTACTTTTGCTGTTCTTTGTTTTTAGCCCTCTTAGCAAAGATGCTATTGAAAAACCAAATCTAACAACCATACGAATTGAAGGACAAATTGCTAACATTGATAATATTTTAGTCAAAATTGAAAATGCCTTAACAAATAGCAATATAAAAGGGGTGCTTCTTAGGGTAGACTCTCCTGGTGGGGCACTTGCTCCATCAATTGAGCTTAGTATGGCAGTTAAAAGACTAAATAAGATTAAACCTGTGATTGCTTATGCTGCTGGGAGCATGACTAGTGGAAGCTACTATGCATCTATATGGAGTAAAAAAATTATTGCCAACCCTGGAGCATTTATCGGATCTATAGGAGTTCTTTTTCAAGCACCAAACATCAAGCCACTTGCAGATAAGCTTGGGATAAAAGAGCAAGTAGTTAGTGCGGGTGAGTACAAACAGATGGGAACTTTCACAAGAGAGTGGACAAAAAAAGAGAAAAATGCACTTAGTGAACTTATCACAGACTCATATAACCTTTTTATTAGTGATGTAGCAGAAGCAAGAGGACTTAAAAAAGACAAAGCAAAAGAGTTTGCAAATGCTAGAGTCTTTATAGCGGCTAAAGCAAAACAAAAAGGTCTTATTGACGAAGTTGGATCACTTTTCATTGCAAAAAAAGAGCTTGAAAAAATTAGCGGAGTCAAAACTCCGATTTGGCAAAAACCTAGTGAGTTTGATTCATTTTTAAAAGAACTAAAAGTGAATACTCTAGCTCCAGTATTTAGCTTTAGTAGTTATCTCAGGTAAGCTCTTCAGTTAATTGATACTGTCCATTTTTAATTCGAGTAAGAATACCATCTTCTAAAAGCACCTTAAAGGTATTTACTACAGTTGGCTTACTAGTATTTAATTTTTTTGTAATATCATCATATGTACCGATGAACTGATTATCTTTATTGATATTATTGAAAACATACTCTATAATTTGAACACGCTTGCCGCCTATTGTTCGGAGTACTTTTATAAGTTTATTCTTGCTATTTAATTCACTCTGAAAATATTTAGATCCTACATTTTTAATGATTAGAGAAAACAGTTCTTGTAAATTTAGTGGCTTAAGTATATATCCATCAGCTTTTAATTCTATAGCTTTAAGCAAATAGTTACACTCAGAGTGGGCAGTAACTATAATGACAACTATTTTTTTATTTTGCTGCTTTACTTTAGCCAATAGTTCCAAGCCTCCTAGTCGAGGCATATTTAAGTCTGTTAAGACTACATCAATCTCATATTTTTCCATAATTTCAAGTGCTTCTATACCATCTTTAACGCAATAAATTTTTTTACAAAAACTTCCTAAAGATAGCTCTAGTTGAGAAAGTGCTTGAGGCTCATCCTCTACACATAGTATTCTAATCTTACTCATAACTTCAGTATCGAGTATCAAAACTAAACCTTTCTTATTTTTTTGTTAAATTTATTTATCTTAATAACAGTATACTCTTTAATTAATAAATTTAAATTTAAAAAGTCAGTTTTTTAATAACTTTTTTCTTACTAGAGGATGTAGTAAAGTCTCACCTCTTAAAATAAACTTTTTAACTTCATCATACTCATAAACATCTTTTTGAGATTCATTATCTTGCTTACGAGATGTATAGCCAAACTCAATAGGAGCATAAATCATATCACTTCTTTGTGCTTCCATATAGGTTCCAAATGCTTGAACTCCATATCCTAGTGGTGTAATCCCATCTCTAACATACCAAGCCTCATGTGCACCTATATAGCAAGAACACTCAGGAACAAATACATACATTGTTAACTCTTTTTCATCATACTTTTTTTGTTCATTTATCCATCTAATCATACATCCAACATCATTGAAAAAATATGTTTTTCCTTTTGGAGTTACAACTTGTGCTGAATTTCTCATCTTTTTTACCATCATATTGCATTCAGAACAAAAAACTTTTTTATCTTTCTTAATTTCAAAAACTGGCAGTGGATCTTTTTTTGTATTGCCATCAATCTCATAAATATACTCTGTTGTACTACTATTTTGAATATATAAAAAAACAAATACTACTACTAAAACTAGATATGGTATAAGCTTTTTCATAAAAACACACCATTTTTTATATAGTAAAACAGAACATAAGAACTGCAAATTACGGTAAATACAGTTAAAATTATAGAATTATATTGGAGTAGTTTTTTGTTCTTAATCTCAACTATAGAGTAGACAATATACGGAGAAATACCGAAAAATATACCGACAAACAAAGTACTCCATATAAGATAACCAACATAATAATAATCAGCTTGCAAAAAGCAAAATGGGCATTTATGATTTGGCTCCTCATATACATAAGTACCAAAAAAATATGTTACACTATAGTAAGAGACAAACAAAAATAGAATATTTAGTATAAAGCTTATGGATATTTTTTTATAGTAATTAGAAGCAAGTATTGAAACAAAAATAAAATAAAATATATATACAATATCTAAAGTAGTTAGATCAAAAGGCAGGTTTTCTACTACAAACACAACACTACAACAAAAAACTGGAACAGTCAATGGGATATTTATAAAGTAAGCCAACTCCAAAATAAATTCTATACAAATCATGATAAAAACAATGGTAAATAAATAATATTTCTTTTTTAAAAATTTAAGCTCTTTTGATTTTAGATCAAGTCTATTGATAATCATCCAAACACCCAATAAAAACAGTATGAAAATCTTAAACAGTAGCAAAATATTTCCATACTCATTTGCACCAATGACTCCTGTTGCACACATTGCACCTGGAACAAGGGGAACCAAATCATCCAAAGATTTTACAAAAAATATAAACAGAATAATTTTTACACCAATAGTAAAAGTTATGATTGTATTGACAAGATAGTTTTTCTTCTCTAAAGAGTATTGAAAGGTATTGCTAGCATTGAAATCCCAGTACTTTAGAATCTTTAACACTATGACTTGATTTATACTATTCAATAGTAAAATTACAAACTCAATAAACAGAAAAACAACTAAACTGTCTAGTAAAAAAACACTCATACAAACTTACCATCTGACATATCTACATACTTGTCTACAAAAGGAAGTTCATCAAAAATTGTATCGTGTGTTGCAACTATTACAATCTTTTTAAGCTCTTTAAATTTTTTTAAAATTTCTAAAAACTTCAATGAATTTTCTTTATCTAAATTTGCTGTTGGCTCATCTGCCAAAATTATAGAAGGATTATTGACTAATGCTCTAGCGATTGCACATCTCTGTTTTTCTCCTCCACTTAAGTCTGCTATGTTTTGATTCTCTTTATGCTCTATATTGGCAAGATTTAGTGCTATTTTTAGCCTTTTATTGATTGTATCTTGACCTAGTGAGGTTAGCACCATTGGTGATAAAACATTGTCCTTTACACTAAGCCCATCTATAAGGTTAAAGGACTGAAAAATAAATCCTATTTTTTCATTTCTAAATTTTGAGGCAAATATATCTGGCAATTTTGATATGTTTTCACCATCGATTAAAATCTTTCCGCTACTTGGTTTACTAAATGCAGCAATCAGAGACAAAAGAGTGCTTTTCCCGCTCCCACTGACTCCTTTTATAACTACTATCTCACCATCTTTTATAGATAAATCGATACCCCTTAAAGCCTGAAATTCACTCTCTTTGCCTTCATTATATATCTTATATAGATTATTAATTGTTATCTTTGACACTATTTCATAACCTCACTCACATCTTCTACTGCTAATTTCCAGGACGGAATCAAAATTGATGCCAAATATGGAATAACAGTAAAAATAAATACTAAAAATAGCATTTTTATATCTAATATGGGACTAAAAACAATCTCGCTCTCAATTTCACCTAAAAATATATCTTTTAAAAATGGAGCTCCTAGTACGAAAACATATATGTAAGAGAAAAAAATAGCAAAAAAGTATGAGCCGACTGCAACAATATTGTTTTGTATAAACTTCAATAAAACTATATCTTTTATTGAAAACCCTATACTTCTTAAAATTGCAATCTCCTTTCTCTTTGTTCCATAGACTGCTGAAATCTGATTTTTTAGTAAAATAAAAAACGAGATAAGAACTACAATATACAAAATCATAAAAACTCCACCCTTATAATAAAACAGATTATCATAATCTGATTCAATCTCATAGTTTGGTAAAACTAGTGCGTCGGGGAATATCTTTGGAATCTTTAGTGCAATATTCTCTATCTCATCTTCATTAGGTACCAAAATAACTACATATGAGTAATCCTCTTCATCCATTTGTAAGATCTCTCTTGCTATATCTTCATTTACAAATATTGTGTTGTTTGAAAGTATGTTCGAGTCTATTACCTCTTTAATTTGCAGAGTTATTTCATTGTTTGGTACAAAAAAGTTAAACTCTTTTTTGTACTTAAACTCTTTTAAAATATCATATACATCGCTTGAAACGACCATACTAGTGTCATTTAGGTCATCATCAACTGCTATTTTAAAAAACCTTCTATCTTGTGCAAAATTATAATACCCATCTACCTTTCCAATAACATCATCTACCCCACTAACCTGCAAAATACTATCTATATAGTTTTCATCGATAGGATAGTACCTACCTCCTTTTGAGTTCTTCACGATTATCTGTCCCTCATTCGCTAGGGAGACTAAAAGATCTCTCTTAATAGACTCGCTTATAAACAATACTGAAGTTACTATAAATATAATAAAACTAAAAATAATAAAACTAAAAAGATAGTCTCCTTTTTCTTTCAAAAGTAGTTTTACACTAAAATTTAAAAAATTCCTATTTAACATACACAAATTCCCTATATTTTTTTGATTTAAATTTAAAAGCAGGGACTACATAAGCTCTTTTTTTAGATACCTCAAGTAGCTCTTTGTCTCTTTTTTTAAAATCAAAATTATCATAAATATAAACTATGGACAAACAAGAGATACTAACTAAAACTAACAAAGATAGTATTAGTTTCACTAAAGCTCCTTAATATCTTGCATAATCTCTTTATCTTCAATTATTTGCAAAAAACCATATACAGCCATACCATAGTGATCTTTTCTAAAAGAGTTTGCATCTTTCTCAGAGTAGAAAGGGATAAACTCATTTCCCATAGGACCATACACATTTGAGCCATAAACGAAGTGTGCAAACAAGGCATCAATTTTTTTACCACTAAAATAATCCGTAACAAATACTTTTTTATTGTCTATTTTAGATTTATGCTTAATTACATATTTGAACATATCTTTTGCACCATCAAAATAGATCTTTTTACCATTTACTTCAACCATCGCAACCCACTTTGGATACTTATACACAAACATACCACATATAGGGCATTTATCATGTTTTGTATACTCTATCTTCCCAAATGCTTCTAGGACTTTATTTTTTTTCACAACATCCCAGAGATATTCTGCTACATACTGTAGTTCTCTATCCCTTCTTGTTTTACAAACATTTTTTAATTTAGCTTTTAGTAGAGAAATTGTCTCAAATGAGTTTACATTAACTTTTTCACATTTTTTTGTGTATAGTTTTTTACCCAATTTATATGTTTTTTTCTCTTTCTTTGCTTGTAGAAGTTTCAAATCTTGTAAAAAATCCTCTTCGGTAATCTCATAAGCCTCTACAAAATTTGATATCTTTCCGCCATTTTTTTTAACAAACTTTTTTGCATCATCAAAGCTTTTAAATGCATACTTGCTATTATAAGTCATGGTACCCATCTTGTCACTTCCAACTACATAATAAGCCTTCTTAGCATCAATAAATTTTAAACTATTTGTATCTACTACTTTTACATCATCAGGTATATTACCTTTTGTAGCATCGTACAAACAGTGCAGTGAGCAATACTGATGATTTTTGTGAATATGGTTAGTTTTATAATAAGTTGACAAACTCATAGCACAATTTGAGCAGTACATCTTATCTTTTCCGTGCTGAACAAATACACCTTTAGAGACATCAACAGATTGAAACATCTTTGCATTTAAACCGCACATTAAAACAATAGATAAAAAAATAGCTCTAAATATCATCTCAAATCCCTATTTTATTAATTTTAAGTTATCACACCCTGTATTTAAACCCAATTTACATGACTTTTCAAAAAGCTCTTTTGCTTTTTTTGTATCTGCTTTTTTAAACCCTTTTGCCTCTACATATAGTATTGCTAAGTTATTACATGCTCTTGCATATTTAGAATCGCATGCTTTTGTGTACAGCTCTATTGCCTTTTTATAGCTTTTTTTCATGCCACTTCCATTTTCATACATATGTCCAAGATTACTACATGCCATAGCCACACCACCCTTGCATGCTTTATCGTAAAGCTTGATAGCCTCTTTATAGTTTCTTTTTATTCCACTCCCTTGCTCATACATATAAGCTAGATTACTACAGCCAACATTATCATAACTACTGCATGATTTTCTGTAGTAATCAATAGCTTTTTTATAATCTTTTTTTGCCCTATATATCATACCAAGGTTATTACAAGCTGCTCCATCATTTTTTGTACATGCTTTCATGTATAGCTTGGTAGCCTTCTTCATATTTTTTGGAACAACCTTTCCTTTTTCATAAACCAAAGCTAAATTGTAACAAGAAGATTCAAAACCTGCATCACAAGCTTTCTTATAGAACTTTATTGCTTTTTTAGTATCTGTTGTAATTCCTTTTGATCCCATATACAAAACACCGAGGTTATAACAAGCTGATGCTTTTCCCTCATCACATGCCTTTTGGTAGATACTAGCAACCTTTTTGTGTTCACCTTTTTTGTGTGCTTCAACACTCTCTTTTATATACCCTGCATTTAGCCCTATACTTGCAACAAGTATTAATATTATAATATTTTTCATCTCTATCCTTTAAAAACCAGACTGTATCATCATCAAACCCTCAATACAAGAGGCATTGTCTCCCATATTGCAACTCTCTACAAATATATCTTTTGCTTTTTTATAACTTTGCTTTACACCACGGCCAGTAGAATACATAGCTGCTAGTTTATAGCAACCCATTGTATCTCCAGCATCACATCTTTTAGTATAGCTCTCTAGCTCTTTTTTAAACATTTCTGGCTTAATCCTAGATAGCTCTTTTATATATAAATCTACCAATCTAAAACATGCTTGAGTATCTTCTCTATCACAACCTATCTTAAACCAGTTTTTTGCACTTTTAAAATCATCTTTTTCTTCATAATAGTGAGCAAGTTTATAGCATCCTAAAAGTGCTCCCTTTTCACAAGCATCTTTATATGATTTCTCCATCTTCTTCTCATTTTTCTCTGGATTTAGTGTGTATTGATATAGACTTCCTAGATTATAACACGCCAATCTAAAGCCAGCATCACATGATTTTTTATAGTATGTTTCTGCTTTTTTTAAATCCTGTTTTACCTTTAATATTCCACCAACATCATAACATGCCCCAATCTTATAACAACCCTTAGCATCGCCTAGTTGACAAGATTTTTCATACAACTTAAATGCTTTTTCCATATCTTGCTTAACTTTTTGCTTGTTTTCATACATAAAAGCAAGTCTATAGCAACCTTTAGAGAGATTTGCATCACAAGCTTTTTTATAAACTTCTATAGCTTCTTTAAAACTTTTTTTACTATATAGCTTATCAGCATCCTCCAATAAACCACTAAACACTGATGTTGCTAACAACATTACCACAATTAACATCCTATTCATCTCTTGCTCCTATTTATAGTATTCTCTTAAGGTATGTCTCACATTATCCATACCCATATAAAACTCTTTCATCAACATTGCACTTAAAAATTCGCCAAAAAAAGTTGGCTGGATTTTATCATCTTTTATTGTGACTGCTCCACATAACTTTAGTGCTAATATCTCAAATCTTAAAGTATCCTCAAGATAAACTTTGAAAGTTTCATTGAACTTAGATATATCAACACAACCACCAAAGAGCTCAAGTAAAAAGTGGTACTCCGCACTCTCTTTAAGAGTAAATCTTGAACACTTTGCAACAATACTATTTTGACCGCTTTCTATCATGCTTTTATACTTGTTAATATCATATGAGTTTATAAAAAGTTGATTGTTTATATAGGTAAATGCCCCACTGCCTATGCCTATATATTCACTCTCACTTACTGTATATTCATCGCTCAACTTTGTACTGCTTTTTGAAAATGACCATGCATTATTCATGCTATACTCTTTTAGCTCATCTCTAATAATCTTATAAAATTCAAACTCATTAGAATTTTTGATTGTTTTAAAACTCTCTTTTAAAGATTGCCCTATAAGTTTTGATTGCATCAGGGGGTATGTTGTTATCTGCTCAACCTGCAGATTTTTTGCAATTCTTATATCATTTAGAAGTGTTTGGCTACTTTGACCTGGCATATTAAAAATCAAATCCAAACTTGTAATTGGCAGTATGCCTGCTATATTAGATAATCTCTCTTGAAGAATTTTAGATGATCCATATCTCTCATATCTTCCAATCTTTTTCAAAAGCTCATCATCAAAAGTTTGAACTCCAACCGATAGTCTATCTACAACGCCACTAAATCTCTGTATATCTTTTGGATCTATATGATTTGGAGAGCTTTCACTTGAAACATCTTTTATATCAAAAAGCTTTTTTGCTAGCTCTATAGTCTTTAAAAGCTCGTCGCTATCTATAAAAGGTGTTCCTCCACCTACATAAAGAGTGTTAAAACTAAAACCTCTACTTTTTGCTTGCTTTAATTCATCTCTTAGAGACTTAAAGTACTCTTTGCATATAGATTTTTCATATTTTTGTTTATGAAAAGAGCAAAATGTACAAAATTCATTACAAAACGGGACATGAATATATAAAAAATAGTCTTTATTTTTATCAAAATTAAAATCTATATGACTTTTTAAGTGCTCTATTTTCAAGTTCTCATTCATACCCGCTCTTAATTTACTTGTTGCATGAGTCAGAACACACTGGTGTAAAAATTTTGACATTATTTGCTCTTTAGAGTTGCAATTTTATATATAATAAAACCAAAAACTAAAATAACAGCAGCTGTATACATAGGTAACATATCTTTTGTAACAACATATCCAACTATCAAAAGTGAAAGCATAGTTGGAACTTCATTATATGCCCTAAAAAAATGCCCATCTCTTTTGCACTCGCCTTTTAAAAGTTTTACTCTATAGTACTCCATACTAAAACTATATGCACTCAATAGACATAAAACTAAAAGCTTTAAATGCATCCAGCCCTCTTTTAGAAGGTAGTCATTGACATACAAAAGTAGAGCCCCACTCAATAGTGTAGCCCAAAAAGATGGTAAACCAATATACTTATATAACTTATACTCTTGAATCTTAACAACTTCTACAAACTCTTTTTTTTCTATATGCTCTACATGGTATACAAATAGCCTTGGCAGATAAAACATAACTGCCATCCATGACATCATTGCCATAATATGAAAAACCAATATATACAAATAATACTCCATCTCATCTACTCCTAAATATTCTTTACATCTTTTTTTCTATAAGCCAACAATGCAATCACAACAAGCACGACAAGAACATAATACACAAATGAAGGCACCTGAGGGTTACCATCACTTGAAGCATATGAGTGCATTCCTGTCAAGTAAAAATTGACACCAAAATAGGTCATAATAATTGACAAAAATGAGAACACCGATGCAACACTTAGTGTATATATATTGTTTAATTTTTTTATAAATCTTAAATGCAATACAATAGCATATACAATAATACTAACGAATGCCCATGTCTCTTTTGGATCCCATCCCCAGTATCTTCCCCATGATTCATTTGCCCAAATTCCTCCAAAAAAGTTTCCGACAGTTAACATTGCTAAGCCGATTATGAGACTGATTTCATTTATGGCACTTATATATCTTATTTGAGTATTTATTCTCTCTTTGTTCTTTGTTGTTTTACAAATCATAAGAATCAGACTAACTAATCCAAGCATACAACTAAGCCCTAGAAAACCATAACTTGCCGTTATAACAGAGACATGAATGCTAAGCCAATATGATTTTAAAACTGGTACCAAATTTGTTACTTGAGGATTGATAAAACTAAGATGAGCAACTAACATAACAACGCCCGCAAGCAGCGAAGAGGTAGCCAATGCCAAGGTAGATTTTCTAAAAACAACAATTCCTGCTAGAGCTGCTGACCAACCAATGTACACTAGGGATTCATAAGAATCACTCCAAGGCTCATGTCCTGAAATATACCATCTTGCCGCTAGTCCTATAGTGTGAGCTACAAAACCAAGTGAAAATAGAGCCAAAATTGTATTTTCTACTTTTTTACTTCTTTTATCTAAAAATATAGATATAAATGCTACTCCCAAAGCTAAAAATCCAAGTATAAAATAGTATATAAATAGCTTTTTAAAGATAAATATCTTGTTATACAGAACTTCTATTTCTATTTGCATATTTGTAGGAATTAGTTTTGCACTATTTTTTATCTGATTTTGTTTAATCCAATCAAGAAGAGAGTTTGCCTCTCTCCAGTTATTTGTTTTTAATGCTTTTTCTACCTCATCAAGATAGTTAAAAATCATATCTTTAGTAGATTCAGCTATATTTAGATTCTGTACAGCATCATTTAGATCTACCCATTGGTTATTAGCACTGTTAGGAATCGGCATAAAACGAAAAAATAGACCCTTATATGTAAGATATGCAACATTTAACCTCTCATCAAGCTTTATTAAATCTCGCTCAAAAGTTCCTCTTTTTGATTCTGGTTTTCTATTTGCATTATCTACCAAAGTTGCTAATTTATAGTACCCTTTATCATCAAACATCTGTGAAAATGAGACATATTTTTGCTTAATAGGTATCTTAAGATGTTTTTTAATTTCTCTATTTTTTATCTTAATCATCTCGATAGTTTGCCACTTTTTAGGCTCAATCAACATACCTAGCATAATTTGTTCAGCATTTAGTCCCAAAAGCGAGCTTTTACCTGAAATTTTATTCAATATATCGATTGATTCTGAATTTAAAGGCTTTATTCTTCCTCCCATATCTTGTATAAGAAGTTTTGCAAACTCTTTTGAGTGTGCCAATGAGTTTTTTCTAAAATTATCTATATATTGGATATCGTTAGATGCCATTAAAGAGCTAGAGTAGCAACTTAATAAAATCATGATTAAAGATATATTTGCATTCTTTAAAAAATCTTTCAATTTTTTAAATCTACTTTTTCTATCAAAGAAATTCAAAATAAATCCAAGTGTAAGCAGAAAATAACCAAAATATGTAGGCCACTTACCTGGGTCTTTGTTGATTTCAAGTATGGTTCCACCTTCATCCTTATCATACGAAGATTGAAAAAATTTATATCCATTGTATGTTAAAGGATGATTCATAAATATTACATACTCTATACTATTTTCACCATCTTCTAAAACTATATTACTACTATATGAAGATGGACTTTTTGAACCAGCATACCTTTGAAGATCAAAATCAACTAGTTTAATGCTAAATGGTAACTCTTTTAACTTTGCTCCCCAAGCAATAAGCAAAGAGGTGTCATTGAAATTTACCTCTACAGGAGATTGAGTCCAACCTCTTCCTCCATAAATATCTACAATTTTTTCTTCACTATTATTTAAAATCATTTTTACTTTTAGTCTATCTAATCCATTTTTATATTTTGGATCATACTCTAAAAACTCTACTTTTAAATCTTTATCCTCTATATTAAAACTAAAACTAAAGTGGTTATCTCCGACACTTGAGAGTGCTAGTGGCTTATCTACTATCTTATCTTTTATCTGTACTTGAAGATATGTTTTAGTTGTAATCATATTGTTTTCACTCATACCTTCTCTTATATGTATAACTCCCTCTTCTCCTAGATACCTAGTCATACCTGCAGCAACAAGTATGACCACAAAGGCTATATGAAACAAAAATATACCCATCTTTTTATACATTTTTCTTTTATATATAATTCCAATCAAAGATATAGCTAACAAAATCATAACCATCTCATACCAAAATGCATCATAAACAATCACTCTTGCTGTTTGTATATCATACATACTCTCTAAAAAGGTAGCTGCCCCTGCACCTGCTCCTAAGATAAACAACATAACAATAATAAAATAGTACGAAAACAGTATATTAAAAACTCTCACTTTAACCCTTTTTTTAAAATCCTCCAAGAAACTTGGAGGATTAATTTATGCTCCGAAAGTCTGCCCTGCATATAACAAAAACATTCTAAGAGACAAAACACCACAAATAACACTAATAGCAGTCATATAGTATATTCCTGCACTCTTAGATGTAAACCTACCCAATAGTAGATTAAATACGATTGGTACTATAAAACTCAAACCAACAACCCCTCCCCAAAATAGTAGAGAAAATTGCGATGATGTAAAAGCTTGAAATACCTCTTTTTGATACTCATTACCAATAAGTAACGATACTGCCAACATTACAATTAGAAGTACTTCTGCTATCATAATTGGCCATTCTACTCTATGAAGAATTTTCATATCAAAAGAGTGCAAGTCCTCTTTAAAAAACTTTGTTGCAATTATTCCTGAAGCTGCATTTCCTGCAGAAAGTCCAGAAACAACAAAAAGTGCTGGAAGCAATGCTGTATTTAGAAGAGGAAATCTTATAAGAACAGATATCAAAAAGCCTGTATATGCACATATTGCTATTGCAAACCATAGTGTAATAAACTCGACATATGGCCTTAAAGGTCTTAATATCCCAACTAAAAATGATAAAAAACCGAAGTATTTTAAAATCTCTTTCTCAAAAGCGTAAAAGAACATTACGGCTGTTAATGGGATATAAAAAGATATAGCTATAACACCAATCGACATAACTGACTTAAAGTTATAGTTAATCAATATCTTCCAAAAATATAGTGGTTTTTCCAAGTCGCCAACCAAAAAAACCATACCAAACACGATTGTTGCAAATCCTACAAGAGACCCTGCTTTTGTTAAAGCAGAATTCTCTACTTCTTGCTTAAAGTGTCTTGTGACTATAGATATAATCATGGCTCCACCAGAAATTCCTGCCAAAAGAAGATAGACAGCTATTGGCCATCCCCACTCAACTCCATGAGAAAATCCTACTGTAAAACTAATAGCATCATTCATCTTAAACTCCTAATCTTACTGCTGGAATATATCTAAGACTTGGTTTAGTCCCAAACTCTGGTTTCATTCTAAGAGAATCTTTGATATTTAAAATCCTATTGATTTTTGATTTTTTGTCATTCAAATCACCAAATACTAAAGCCTCATATTTACATGCTTCAACACATCCTGGATTTTTGCCATCTTTCAAGTTTGTATCAACACAAAAGTTACAATTTTCCGCTGCATGTGTCTCTTCATTGATAAATCTTACATCATAAGGACATGCAACAACACAGTACTTACAAGATATACAGTCATCTGCATTCATAGTTACTATATTGGTTAGACTATCTCTATGACATGCCTGCGAAGGACACACATTTACACAAGGTGCATCTTCACACTGCTGACAAGATACCCTTACCATTCTTCTCTCTCTTGGTGTTTTTGGATTAGTTTTATCCTGAATTAACATTCTAAACTGATCTTTTGGTACCAAGTTTACCTTCTTGCATGCAATCTCACAATCAGTACAACCAACGCACTTGTTTTGATCAAAAATCATTGCATACTTTTTTTGACTCTCTTTAGTGTTAGTAGCTACAGCACTGTAGCCACCAACTGAGAGTGCTAAAGAGCTTAGCCCGATGCCCTTTAAAAAACTTCTTCTTCCATTATTACTCATTTTGTCCTCCAAAACAAATCTACAATCTCCCTCATGTACTTCTACTTACCCTTTTTGACATCTTTCTTTTTTATCTTGACATCTGCTTTTTTATGCATCATTTTTTGAAATTCACCTGGTGAAATTACTTTTACTAACTCTACATCAAAAATAACAACAGAGTTTGGAGGAATATTTTCTAATCCATCCTCTTTATAAGCTAATTTTGAAGGTATAGTTAGTTTGTATTTTGCTCCCTCTTTCATAAGCATAAGACCCTCTCTTAGTCCATCTATTACATTTATCATAGAGAGATGTGCTGGTGATTTTCTCTTATATGTGTCATCAAAAACTGTGCCATCTATCAGTTTAGCTTTGTAGTTAATAAGTACAATACTCTCAAGCTTTACACTTTTACCCTTACCTTTTTTCAAAATTTCATACTGAAGTCCCGATTTAGTCTGCATAACCCCTTTTTTAGACTTATTTTTAGCAAGATACTTCTCCCCTTTTTCAAGGTTCTCTTTTTTTATTTTTTCTCGTATCTGCTTTTTAAGTCTGTTTAGATTGTCTGCTCTTAAATTCAAATAAGAGATGATCTGGTCATCATTAAGATCCATTTTGCCACCAATTGCATCTTTGAAACCTTTTATAACCATGCTATTGTCTGTTTTCAACCCTAGTTTGTTTTGTCTTATAATTTGGTTTAAAACATAACTTCCTGTTGAGGCACCAATAGCATAAGACTCTTTTTGAACATCAGTTTTCAAATCTCCACTAACCCCAAATGATAAAACCAAAAAAAGGCTTAATACACATCTTTTCATCTAAATCCTTCTATATAAAATTTAGGGCTACACTTACATGTAGCCCTTGTTAAGATAACTAAATATTAGTTATCTACTCAGATGCTTTTTGCAAAATAGTTTGCGCCATCTCAACATATGACTGTGCTGCTTTCATTCTACGATCTGTATATTTGAAACCATGCACTCCCCATGAACCATCTTTTTTGATCAAATCAAGTGTTGCTTGTGCTTTTTCTACAAGCTCATTAACTCTTGATCTATCTTCTACACTAAGTTTAGTAGTATCAAGAAGCTCATATATACCCTTAACAGATACATTTACTTTCTTATACATAGACTTAATAGGTTTTTGCCATCCCATAACTTCATCATAAACTCTTTGTTGATCTTCAAAGTGAAGAGTATTTTTAAGTTTTGACTGAACTACACTATGACAGCCCTTATTTTCCTCTAAGTCTCTATCTGCCCAAGAAGTTTTTCCACAAGCCCACATAAGATCTATATAGTTATGACCTTTTTTGTCTTTAGCTATGTACCAGTTCTTATATTTCTTTGGAACAGTTTGCTCTCTTGGAGCTCCTGGAGGTGGGTTAAGAGTTTTTTTCTTAGGGTCAACCATAATCTTCCAGATATGAGATCTTCTTTGGGTATCATATCCTGCATGATCTTGGTATTGTGCTGCATAGAAATTTTCGCAACTCATAATATAAGGCATATGACACGCTTGACAATTAACTGTAGAGTGAGTGTCTTTTGTGTTTTTAGCGATATAAGCTGCCTCTTTATGACAAGATGCACAACTCTTTCTAATAGCTGGTTTCGTATAGAATGTACTTAGATAGTCACCTGTATCTTGATATACTCCACCTTTTGTAATGTGGTTAACACCATTTTTCTTTTCATTGTAGTGAGAATAACCAGTTACATCGTGAGGATCATGACAAGTTGTACATCTCATACCAGCATCATAGTGAGCTGTAAAGTATGATTGACTTCCTTCAGTACCACATCCGGGACCAGCTGATTTAAACTTAGATGTTAGTCCAAGTTCTGCAGATCTTCTTTTTAGCTCAGGATTTTTAGATTTTCTAAACTTTTGAGCCAAAAATGGTCTAAAACTAAATCTTTGGTGACATCTTTCACAGTTTGAAGTAAGTAAACCTTTTCCACCTTCTAAGTGACCACCTGCTCCATGACACTCTTCACAAGTTATACCCTTTGAAACTGTATGGTCATGAAGTACTTTTGGTTTACCAAGAGCGTCATAAAACTCTTTTTTGCTCTTAAAGTCAAACTTAAATGGGTGACAAACTTGACAATAAGATGAAGATGATTGAACTTGCATAGATTTTTTGTATCTTGCAGCATATGAAGCTAAACCTCTTACATAACCACTATTATCACCATACTCCTTAAGAGTTACTGGAAAATTAGGAACATACTTTCTAATCTTCTTAGCAACTTCTGGAGTCAAGTCATTTGCCCAAGTTCTTTGGAATTGATTTGCACCAGCTACTACTGTACCTGTTCCATCATCCAAAACTCCACCAACTATGTGGTAAGTTCCACGAAGAAGGTATTTATCAAAGTATCCTAACTTCGTTCTAAGATGTCCTATAGTACAATAGATACTCTCAGGATTAATTCCTTTAGGAAGTATAGAAGCTGTATTTTTGCCGAATACTGAAGCTTTTAGGTTATTACCGACTTCTGGATGCTCTCCTGGGAATCTAACTGTTGATGAGTGTCGTGAACTGTTCCACTTTTCATACTGTGCAGCATGACACTCTCCACATTTCTTTGGTCCTATGAACTTATTTGGGAAGATTAGTGGATCTTGAGCAGGAAGACGATACATAGTTGATGTCAACCCTTTTCTCTTGCTGTACTTTTGAAATTCATTTCCATTACCAGCATGGAGCATCTCATGTCCACGATCTCCCGAAACCAACTTACCTACAACTTTTCCCTTTGGTAAATATGTTGTGAAAATTGGATGGTTTTTGAATATCCAATCATACCTCTCTTTCTCTGTTACAATAGAATCTTGTAGTGAATACACACCTCTAGATTTCATAGTTCCATCAGGATGTGCAACAACTTCAAGCATATCTTTGCTTAGAGTCATTTTGCCACTTCCGCCTCCACTCGATGCAACTGCAACCGTAGCTACAGTGCTTAAACCTAGTAGTAAACCAAGCACAAGCTTTCTGCTTAACTGCTTCATTAACTCCTCCTTTT
>JALSME010000052.1 GCA_026987955.1 Sulfurospirillum sp. | reverse complement strand
CAAAGAATCTGTAGTATGTTTGACTACTACAATAAATCTACCAGATTTTAGATGTAATTTTTTAGCTTGAAGAATAAAGTTTTTGTTATGTACTTTATATTCATTTTTAGCAGAGTAAAATAGCTCTTTTATATTAGGAAAATCATTATAAATTTTATACTCTTTATTAAACTCAAAACCAAACTCTTTATATGGTTCAATGGTATTTAAAATATAGTAGCCTTCTTGATTTACTATATATGTTTTTATATTCCTATTTTGTCTAGATTTTTTGAAATTTAGAAGTTTACTTGCATCAACATTTATGACTATTATACCTGCTGTTTTTATCTCTTTTGATGTCATTTTTGAGACTCTAAGAGTAGGTTTAACAGGGAACTCTATCTTACCAAATTCCCTATTTAGATTGAGTTTTGATATATATATCTCTCCATTGGCTCTTAGTGCTTCTTGTGTATAGGAGCGGTGTAGTTTATTTTGTAGTTTGTTATCATCTACTGCGACTATTTGATTGTCTTTTCTATCAAGCCTAACTAGTTCTTTACCAGTTTTTGCATCTAAAACTCTAACTTGAAAGTAGGATTGATTTTGTTTTAACATTAGTGTAAAGAGTGATTTAATCTCTTTTTTAAATTCATCAAGTGTTTTATTTTGAACTTCATCATATCTATATTTGTTATGGTACGCTCTTAGAAATCCTTTTATAGATTTATTTTGAGAAAGCATATATATATCTTGTTTTAGTGATTTAGTACTATTTTCTATACTATTTGCATACTTATCCAAATCAACTTCAATCGCAGATATACTTTTTTGTGTAAATATCTCTTTTGATTGTAAAAATGATATATATGCAATTACGCTAACACCAAGCAGTGATGTAAGCATGATAATAACAGCTAATTTAAAAGATAGTTTTGATTTAAAGTTGTTATTTATCATAGTTTTCATCATTAAAGATAGTATATAGCTTATTTTGTATGTTTTTTAGTTTTATATATACATCCGTGGGGGTTTTATTGATTGGCTTGGATATGTTTATAAAGTTTAAATTCGTATTTTCTACATCTAAATAGATAAGAATTTCATTTATACTAGCATTTAAAATTCTAAGAGCATTATATACAGTATTTGGAGTTATGTTTTTCTCTTTAGGAATAGATATATTGACTCTATCCATATTGAGTCTTTTTTGTATCTGTTTTATTGATTCAAAAAGCTCTAAAGTGAGTTTAAAAACATCTTTTGGTGTTTTTGATATATCGTTATCTATTTTTAAGTCAAATTTGCCATATAGATTTAACTTTTTGATTAAGACATCTATTTTTTCTTCAATTTTGGTTGCCATATAGTATGTCTCATTTGGAGAGTATTCCGATGCTAGAAGTATTATATCAAGTTGGTTTGAAATTCTCCATAGATTTTGGTACACATCGCTTGGTGTTTTGTTGGTATATATATCTTTGTCGATTTTATATATATATGCATCAACATTTTCATAGCCAGTTTTTTTAAGTATCAAAGTAGCAATACCATCAAGCCTTAGTACTGACTCATAAACTTCATTTGGGGTTATCTCTCTTAGTGGAGATGAAGGTATTTGAGATTGAAAGAATCCCATCTCTATTTTGAGTCGTATAGATTTTTCAGTAGCCTCAAGTGCCTTTTGGTAAGCATGACTTGGTTGTAAACCATATATAAAAGGTGGCTCTTTTGCTCTTTGTGAGATACCTTTTATAGCTTTTATCTTTTTGAGTTTTTTGAGTATCTCTTGAGTTGCTGCATATACATCATTTGGGGTTTTATCCAAGGAGTGTTGAGGGTATTGTACAAGTTTTTTTTCTAGTTTAAAGTCTGGAAAAAACTTCATTGCATACTCAATATTTTGAACAACATCAGATGGGTTTTTTGTGGTATTAATAACAGGAAGCTTAAAGTACCTCTCAACCCCTAGTCTATGCTTGATTCTTTGAAGCTCTGCAATATTGTACTGCATAGCATCATATACATCAGTGGGAGTTATAACTCTATGAGGTTTTGCTGGTATCTGGGTTGGTGTAATCCAGAGCTTTTTTTCGGCCAATGCAATTTTGTTCAGTAGTTTATATGAAGCGTAAAGTGCGTGGTTGGGGTGAAGACCTTCTCTCTTTTTTGGTTTTTTGACGCTAGTGTATATGTTTTGAGTTTGAGCTATGTACTTCACTGTCTGTAAAAGTTTTTGGCTTAGTGCATATACATCAGTAGGAGTATAACCATGAATTCCAAGAAGTGAATCAAAAGCTAAGGATATAGACCAAAGTAATCTGTATACATCGCTAGGAGTTTTGTTTTCAAAGTGCTTGATTTTTATAGTGGAAAGAAATTTTTTGTTTTTTATGAGAGGTGTTATCTCTTCATCTAACCTTTTTACCAAATCATAAACATCACTAGGAGTAATATCACGAGCAGGATATGGAGGAATATAGATTTGACCATAGTTTTTTGATTCTCTATAGAGATTTATTTTTGAAAGAACCTCTAGTGCCTTTTGAATAACATGTCTAGGAAATTTATCTTTTTGTTTTTCTGCCGTTGGAAATGCCTGTTTTATACCATCTTGTTGTCTTAGGTATTGAACTTTTTCCTTAAGTATAGATGCATACGAGTAGACATCCGAAGGAGTTTTTATATTGGCTCCAAACATAGAAATACTAAAAAACACAAAACCTATTAAAACTCTACTTATAATCCTCATCTTAACCACTTTCAATCCATATTATTAGCCACTATATAATTATATCAAAAATTATGATAAAATAATACCCATCCTAAACCAAACTAACGCATAACAGCGTTTCTATTTTGTTCACTATTGAGACAGATGTTCTCAAGCATAGCCTAAGCTATGTTTGAGGTTATCTAACAAAGAGAGTGAGTAAAATAGAG
>JALSME010000051.1 GCA_026987955.1 Sulfurospirillum sp. | reverse complement strand
AGCTCAAACCTATCCATTTGATTTAAAAGTGAATCAAATAGCTTTTGAGCATGTTCTAGCATCTTTTGATTTTGGTTTTGTGCTCTTTGAAGTATGCTGTCTATGGTTTTTAGGGTTTTATCGCTTAGTAGATTTTTAGTATTTAGATCATCTATCTTTGGAAGATATTGATTTATATCAAATGCTTGGTTGGTGATCTCAGCCATACTAAAGTCTTCTTCACTATTTTTAACATTTTCCATATACTTTTCAAGCATGGGCTTTATGGTTTTCATTGCCTCATCTATCTCTTTTTGGTCTTGAGCATCTATGCCATTGCCTTCATAGTGAAAACTATATCCATAAGAGTGACTTAAACTCAACATCATTTCAGTTTTATTGCCATCTTGCTTATATAATATTTCAGAAGATTTTTCATCATAAAGTTTTAAATCTATCTTGTCACCACTGCTTGTCTGCATAGAAAAATCAAAATGGTTATAGTTATAATTTGAGGTATTGATACTTTGCACGATATACTCCTTTGTGAGTATATCGGCAAAGTGCTAGGGTCATTTTACAGGGCAGCCAGACATGTCTACAAGTTTTGTAAATGGTGTATGTGGACACTTATCATACTTATCAAGCACACCATCATAATCACTATCTGCTATGTTGGCTTGTAAGTTTTGATTTTTAGCACACCCACTTAAGAGTATTGTTATCGATAAGATAAAAAATATCGCTATTTTTTTCATTATCTACCTCCACCGCCAAATCCACCACCAGAACCTCCACTAGAACCTCCAGCTGAGCCTCCACTACTTTCTCCTCCTCCAAATCCACCATTGGAGCCACTAAATCCACCAAAACCACCTGTTTCGCTAAATCCTCCAACATCTCCACCTCTTGCACCTCTTTGATTTTGTGCATCTTTTGCTTCTTCTACTTTTGCCATTACTTCTTGTGCCTTTAATTCTCTATCTTCCTTTTTCATTTTAGATAGTTTCTCTTTAATGGCATTCATATAACGATATCTATATTGATTTTGTACTTGCTCCATTTTCTCTACAAGCTCATCAACTGTTTGGGTACTTTCTATCTCGGTGACTACCTCTTGTGTTACTGCTGGGTCTTCAGAAACAACAACCTCATCTGCAGCATAGATTGATGTTGAAGCAACGAGTAGTGCTCCTAAAACTAATATCTTTGTCTTCATAATTAACTCCTTTTGAATTTATAGTGAAATTATGGCAAAGAAGTGTTACTAGAGTGTGACTTGAATAGTAGTGCCCTTATCTATTTCACTGTATATATCTATTTTATAGCCTAGTTTATCTACTAGTTTTTTGACTATGCTTAGTCCAATTCCAAGTCCCCTGTCACTCTCTTTGTAAAATCTTTCAAACACTTTTTTGGGATTTTTGATTCCAATACCACTATCTTCTATAGTGATTTTTTTACTATCAATTGTTATCTTAACAAATCCATTTTCATAATTATATTTGCAGGCATTTGATATAAGATTGTCTATTATTCTTGATAGTTCATTATATGAAGAGTGTATTGTTTCGATTTTAATCTCAACAATAAACTCAATATTAGGATAGAGATAGGAAAAGTATTCTATTTTTTCATCTATAAACTCTTTTATGTCTATAGGTTCTTTTTTAATCACATCCTCTTTTATCATGCTTTCAAGATTGTTATATAGTGAGCCTATATTTTTTGCACTAAACTCTATTCTTTTTATGGCATTTGGTGAGTTTTTTCTTTTAAGTATGTTTAGATTTAAAAATATAGAAGATATGGGAGTGTTTAAGTCATGTATGATGTCTTTTAAGAATAGCTCCATTAAATTTAGGGCTTTTTTTATGGGGTAAATAGTATAAAATGAGTATAGTATTGACAAAAGCAGAAGTACCGTAGTTGTAATTATGCAGTAAAAGAGTATTTTATTTTTGATTAAACTAATTTTGTCTACATATTTTTTATATGGATATATAATTTTAAGAACATTTTTTTTAGAACTAGGAATATCAAAATATGCATAAATCTCATTTTTGTCTATAAAAAGCTTGTAAAGTGCATTAATATCTTTATGTGGAACTATGTCTATAATCATATCTTTATCCAAAAAGTTATAATTATAAAGTTTTATTTGATTAAAAATGTCTACATGTAGAGATTTCTTTTTATCATTGAAATATAGATAAAATATAACAGAGTTTAAGATTAAAAGAGTAGAGAAAAATAGTAAAAAACCCTTTAAAAGAGCCTCTTTTTCATATCTTTTCAAGTCTATATCCTTGTGCTCTTATGTTAGATATATCAACATCTAAAATCTTTTTTATCTTCGCAATATGCCCTCTAAGTGCAACATCGCTTGGTTTTTCTAGAAGGTCCATTAGTATCTCTTTTGGTACAATTCTGCCTACCTCTTTTAAAAATTGCAAGAATATTGTCTTATCTACATAGGGAACATTGATTGGTACATTGTTTTTTAAAATTTCATCGTTGGTTAAGTTATATCTTAAATTACCATATATTAAGAAGTTCTCTTTTATCTTTAGTTTTGCTCTTATTCGAACTAAAAGCTCATCAAAATCAAAAGGTTTTTTTATGTAGTCATCGCATCCTGCATTAAAACCTTTAGAGAGGGAGTCTAAATCTTTAAGTGCCGTTATAAAAAAAGCTGGTGTTTCATCTCCGCTATCCCTTAGTGATTTTAAAAAATCAAATCCATTCAAAAATGGAACATTAACATCAAGAAGATACAAATCATAGTTATAATCATAACTCATACTAAGTGCTGTTTCACCATTTTTAGCTAGAGAAACACTGAAATTCTCATCACTTAATATCTCTAGCATTGTTTGGGCCAATATCTCATCATCTTCTAAAAGTAATATTTTGTACAAAATCAGTCCTTCATTTTTACCTCTAACATTTTAGCATAAA
>JALSME010000050.1 GCA_026987955.1 Sulfurospirillum sp. | reverse complement strand
CGTCAAATCTCCACTTTTATGATATAATTCCAAACAATATGGCAAAAGGAGTAGTGTTGTGCCAACAAGACCAAGAATAGATATAGCAGGTTATCATCATATTATGAACCGAGGCGTTGACCAAATGGATATATTTCATGACAATGAAGACAAAGATATGTTTTTGCAAATTGTTAATAAAACAGCCATGATTCATAAAGTGGTAGTTCATGATTACTGCTTGATGGATAATCATTATCATCTACTTATTGAGACACAAACTGATAACCTTTCAAAATTTATGAGATTTATTAGTGCAAACTATGCTCAATATTTTAATAAAAAAACAAAAAGAACAGGTCATCTTTGGCAAAATCGCTATAAGTCAAGATATGTTACCTCTGAACGATACCTTTATACACTGATACGATATATAGAGTTTAACCCTATTGAAGCAAGATTATCTCAAAAGGCTGGAGAGTATCCTTTTACTCTGTCTCATCTTATTTTTAATTCAAAGGATTTTTATCCTTGCACAAAAGAGTCCATACTGTTTAGAGATTATGATATTGAGTCGTTGAGTGGTTTTTTAAGAGTTGAATTTAGCAAGGGTGATTTAACTTTTTTAGAAATAGAACAAAACAGAAAGGTTGAGCAAAAAGAAGATAGGATTATACTTAGCAAGTCAAAAACATTAGAGGCACATTTTATGAATGTGAATAGTAAAATGCAGAGAAATCAAATCATATTCTCGGCTTATTTAGAAGATGGGTATTCTCAAATTGAGATTGCTAACTATCTTGGGTTATCCAAATCTGCTATTTCTCTAATTATTAGAAAGTTTGAAAGTGGAGATTTGACGGCAGGGGTGTAGATCACTAACGCATAACAAAGAGATTTATCTTAATATGTAGATACACTTTTTACAATTTTTTCTAATGATTTAACTTTCTTGACTATACTTGAAGAAGCTACTATATCACTAACCAAACAAATACTTTTTGCACCACGCCTTACTACCTCACAAATATTTTCCTCTTTAATCCCGCCAATTGCAACAAACTCAATGTCAATTTGCTTAACAACTTCTTCCAAGTAAGCATATCCAACAGGAGCTGTATCTTTTGTTGCTGTTTTATGTATGGGACCAACACCTATATAATCTGCACCATCCATTTTGGCTTGTTTAGCTTGTTTGATATTGTGAGTTGAAACCCCTATGATTTTACTTTTTCCAATCAAAGCTCTTACATCAGATATGTTCATATCATCTTGTCCCACATGTACACCATCTGCATCACAAAGCAATGCTATATCTATGTGATCATTAACTATAAATATCACTTTATTTTCTTTACAAAGTTTAGCTATCGCTTTTGCCTCTTTTAATTTCTCTTTTATACTTTTGTATTTTTCACGATACTGGATGATTTTAATACCTGCTTCTATCATTTGCTTGACGCACTCTATATTACTTTTTCCATTTGCAAAATTTTCTGCTGTTATACCGTAAATACCTTCTGGAATTTTATTCATATATTATCTCCCAATCTTTAAAAATAGGCTGTAAGCCTTTGTTCTTTATCATAGATACTATCTCTTCTACACTTCTTGTATCAGATATATCAAATTGTGCCGTAGACTTATCTATGTTACTATATCCTCCAACATCAGTTTTAGAACCCGCAGAGAATTTTGTAGCTCCTATATCTATGAGATTATCTCTAAAACTTGCTTTTTCTCTTGTAGATATATTTATGCCACACATTGGCATATAAAGTCTATAAGCCAACATAAATTGAACAAAGCTTTTATCATCTAAGGTATGCTTTACTTTAAAATCTCCCTCAGCATTGTTTATTCTTGGAAGCGACAATGAAACTTCAATATGCTTATATTTGTCCATCAAGAATTTTGCGTGAACTCCACTTAAAAATGCTTCTTTATAAATGTCTCCCAAACCAAAAAGAACTCCTATATTTAAAGCTCTTAAATTTGCCTTGGCACCCCTTTGAGGAGCATCAAGTCTGTAGTCATAATTAGTTTTTTCACCAGAAGTATGAACTTGTTTATAAATCTCTCTATCATAAACTTCTTGATAGATAGTAAGCCCATCTACTCCTAACTCTTTTAGTTGTCTATACTCATCAGTTTGCAAAGGATATATCTCTATTGAGATAGAACTAAAATATTGCTTTAAGGCTCTTACTGCCATTTTAATATAATCCAAATTAGCTATTTTCTTTGCTTCTCCAGTTAAAAGGAGTATATGTCTTATCCCACTTTGTGCTATTGCTTTAGCCTCTACATGTAACTCTTCTTCGCTCAAATGCTTTCTTTTTATCTTATTCTTTTTACTAAACCCACAGTATTCACAATCGCTACTACAATAATTTGAAACATATATAGGAAGATAAAGCTGAATTACATTTCCAAAGTGCCTAATTTTATGTTTTTTAGAAATTTGAGCCATCTCTTCAAGATAGTTTTGAGCTTTTTTACTCAGAAGATTTAAAAAATCAAATTGATTTAATTTTTCTTTTTTTAAACTTTTTTGTACATCTTCATCACTAACATTTTTCAAATAATCTCCAAAATCAAAAGACTCATAATGATTTAAAACCTCTCCAAATGAATCGAAAGATTTTAAATCAACCATTCAAAAAACCCGTCAAAGGTGAAGATGCACTTGCTAAACTATTTTCTTCAGCAAAACTTGCTTTAAATGCAATACGACCAGCTTCAACAGCTAATCTAAAAGCAAGTGCCATCTGCTCAGGATTTCCAGCATTTGCAATAGCAGAGTTTACAAGAACTGCGTCAGCTCCAAGCTCCATGGCCTCTGATGCATGTGACGGCTTACCAATTCCAGCATCAACTATAATAGGAATTTCTATATCTTCAATCAGTATCTTTATCATCTCTTTTGTTTGCAAGCCTTTATTTGAGCCTATTGGTGAGCCTAAAGGCATGACAGCTGCTGCTCCAGCATCTTGCATCTTTAATCCCGATATAAGATCAGGCATCATATAAGGAAGAACTATAAAACCATCTTCAGCCAGCACTTTTGTTGCTTTAATGGTCTCTTCATTATCTGGCAAAAGATATTTCATATCATTAATGACTTCTATTTTAATAAAGTTCCCACAACCAGCTTCTCTAGCAAGTTTTGCCAGCATAATAGCTTCTTTTGCATCTCTTGCACCTGAGGTATTTGGTAAAATTATAGTCTCTTTTGGTATGAAGTTTAAAATATTTTCTTGAACAGATTGCATATCAACTCGTCTTAGAGCGACTGTTATCATTTGTGATTCACTACTTTTTATGATTTTTGGTATCATATTTTTATCTGGAAATTTACCAGTACCTGTAAATAGCCTACTAGTAAATTCAATATTTCCTAATTTTAATATATCATTCACTTAGAGTTTCCATTATAAAAATAATTAAATTCGCCAATTCCATTACCAATGTTAAAACCATTTTCCATAAGTTTAGTGCATGAGAGCATGCCTGTTTTGCTAGCATCTAAATGTAAGTCTTTTGTTAAGCTTAGAAAGTTTTTGATATATATCAAATCTAAAGTTTGTAAGTTTTCTATAGTTCTACTCATCGATATCTCCTTATTTCCTACGCCCGCATTATCGGGATCAGGTTCTTGAAATTCACATTAATGAACTTCTTAGGGTATTTTCTCAGCCAATTTTAGGCACCCCCACAGACAATGGTAAATCAATCAATTGGAATTATACATAGCTAATCAAAAAAGAAACTTAAGGGCATCGCTAAAAACCCTTAAATTATTATCCTCCTCCCACAAACTGTAGAAACTCTATTCTGTCATTTTCTTTTGGGATAAAAGTACTCCAGTTATCTTTTGTTAGTACCTCCATATTTATTGCTATTGCCATAATTTCATCTTGTACTTTTAACTCTTTCATTATTTGAATTAATGATATGCCTGAGTTAAATTTTTTCTTTTTTCCATTTATAATCAATATCATAATTTCATTTCCTATCTAAAATTTTCAATATTCTACATCATACTTGTTTAATTGAACCCTCTGAACAATTATCGCATTCAGTTCTTAGTAGAAATAACAAGTTGTTCTATTTATTTACATTTACTTATAGAAAAATTAAGTAAATAAAGTGAGAGGTTTTAAACTCTCACTTTATTTTAATCTATTGTTTCGTAAACTTCAACTTCAGGTCGACCACTAAACCAATCTTTTGGTGGCATATCTGCATGTGATTTTGAAAATGCTTCACTTTTTGTATAGTCTAAAAAACTTTTCATATCTTTCCATGTTGTCTCTATTGTAAAATTGTTAGCTTCTGAGACATGAGGCATATGTTGTGGGGCTAAAAGTTTCATATCTATAAATCCAGGTTGCTCTTCAACTTGATGCTTTGTTACAGCCTCTTTAAGATGAGCAGAGTATTGCTCGTTGAACTCTAGTTTGATTGGAAACTTTGTAAAAACTACTACCATTTTAATCCTTTGATGATGTGTTTTGGGTTCAATATTATAACTAAGAATTAGCCATAATCATCTTAAAATACTAAATAATATTTTAGTGTCGTATTAAAGACACCTCCAAAAACACTTATAACAAATGTGTCAAAGTGTGATCTAATGGACCTCGTCCCTTTCCTATATCTAACTTCATTTTGATTGCATTTGTGATATATGTCTTTGCTTTTTTTACACTATCAATTATATTGGATCCATTTGCTAAGTTTGAAGCAATTGCACTTGAGAGTGTACACCCTGTTCCATGTGTATTTTTATTGTCTATTAGCTCCTCATCAAACCAATGGCATTTTTTACCTTCGTACAATAAATCACTTGCTGTCGTCTTTAAATGACCTCCTTTAATCAGTACTGCCCCATTGCAAAATTTTGATATGATTTGTGCTGCTTTTTTCATGTCATCTTTAGTTTGTATTTTTATTTCAGATAAAATTTCAGCCTCATATATGTTTGGGGTGATTATGGAAGCTATTTTAAAAAGTTTATTCTTTAGTAAAAGAATTGCTTCATCGTTTATCAACTTACTTCCGCTTGTAGAAACCATGACTGGGTCTACTACTATATTTGTTGCTTCTGCTTTTAAAAGGTAATCACTTATCAATTCTACAGTTTTTGCATTTGCAAGCATTCCTATTTTAACTGCATCTGGATAAATATCGGAAAATATAGAATCTAGTTGTTCACTTATGAAAGATAGCGGTGTTTCTAGTATGCCAGCTACGCCCAAAGTGTTTTGGCTTGTTAGGGCTGTGATTACTGTCATACCGTAACATTTATGATACATTATTGTTTTTAAATCAGCTTGAATTCCAGCTCCGCCACTACAATCACTACCTGCAATACTTAAAACTTTGTTCACGAATTATCCTTCAATACTTTCTTTATTTTTTTATGTAAAACTTTTGTACTACATTTTATATCTTCATTGTTTATAATTGCAGAAATCAAAGCAACGCCATCAATATGAGTATCTTTAAATTTTTCCATGTTATTTAAGGTAATTCCGCCAATTGCAACAACAGGGATTGATACTTCTTGGGTAATTTTTTTTAGTGTAGCTAAAGTTACATACTTTGCATCATTTTTTGAATTAGTTTCAAATATGGCTCCTACACCCAAATAATCTGCCCCTTCTTCTTGTGCTTTTAAGGCTTGTACTTCGTTAAATACACTAACTCCTATAATCTTATCAGCTCCGATTATATCTCTTGTTTTTTTATAACTCTCATCATCTTGTCCTATATGCACACCATGAGCATCTACATCTTTTACTAAATCTACATGGTCGTTGATTATTAGTTTTATATCATACTCATCACATAGATCTTTCAATAACAAACACTCTTTTTTCATCTCTTTATAGGATTTACTTTTTTCACGATATTGAACAATCGTTGAGCCTCCGAGAATTGCTTCTTTGGTTATGGAACAAAGATCCCTATTTAAATAGGTATCTTTAGCCGTAATAAAGTATAAAAGAAGTTCCTCTTTAGAGAGTTTTAATGTTTGCATTATCTTTAATCTCTTCATCTGTTATATTGCTCAAGGCATCAATAATATCAACTCTAAAACTACCTAAACCTCTGTACTTTTCAAGTGCAATATCTCCAGCTTGTCCCATCAGACTTATGGCTTTAGTAGTTGCATCAAGATAATTTTTATCTACCGAGCAAAATGAAGCAATTATCCCTGCACTCATGCAGCCAGTTCCAGTTATTAGCGACATTTTTTCATTGCCGTTATAGCATAAATTGGTTTTTACTCCATCTGTTATAATATCTATTTCTCCAGTTGCTGCAATAATTGTATCTAGTTCGATTGAGATTTTTTTAAGCAAAGAAATTGTGTCTTCTAAGTTGTCCGTAGTTAATTTATCGTCACTACTAACATCAACACCGCTTGTTGTCTGTTTTTGTAAATACAGTGCTTTTATCTCAGTAATATTGCCTTTAATCACAGTAAATTTTACTTTTTTCAAAAGTTTTTTAACTGCCTCATTTCTTAATGAAGATGCACCAACTCCAACAGGATCAAGAACTACAGGTATATTAACTTCATTTGCTTGTTTACCTGCAATAATACTTGATTTTATAACTCTTTTGTTGAGTGTTCCTATGTTAATAACTAAACTACTTGAAAAAGAGGCTATTTGAGCAACTTCCTCTTCATCGTCTGCCATTAAAGGAGCAGCACCAACACTTAAAATTGCGTTTGCCACATCGTTTACTGTTACATAGTTTGTTATAGAGTAAACTAATGGTTTTTTACTTTTTACTTTTTGATATATATTCATCTATTTTGCCTTTATTTTTGATTCTATTTTTCTTACAACGAGAGTTAAAATACCTATGATAATTATGACCGGAACACTTGAACCAATAAATGTCTCAATGCTAATCATTTGATTGTATAAAATAACTCCAATAATAAAAACTGGAACTATCGTCAAATCAATAGATTCTCTAATTTCTCGTTTTTTTAATATAAAAAAGTCAGTAATTAAAATCGCAATCATTGGAGCAAATACACTTCCAATCATAATCAAGAAATTTTGATATTGATCCATTGGAATCAATATCGCTAGTGCGGTTCCTATAATGGTTACGATTACAATAATCGATTCTTTTGAAAACTTTTTTGTAATATTTAAAAAACTTTCACCTGCTGAATAAACATCTAAGTAAGTTGTGGTTACTGTACTCATCAAAACAATAAACAAGGCAACTATACCTAGTCCTGAATTCAATAATATAGTAGAAATATCTGGTGAATTGGTATATAAAACAATTCCCAATCCTAAGATATACATAAAAGATGAACCAATAAAATATGCCGCAACACTCACAAGTGAAGTTAATCTTGGATTATCAGACCTATATGTATAGTCTGCTATTAATGGTAGCCATGATAGACACATGATGACAGAAAGTTCTATTCCTAATGATATTGACATAGTTTGTGTTGATTCGTACTGCAATGCGTTTGTGTCTCTAAATACAATAAAAGCCAAAACTAGGCATAAAATAAACAGTGAAAAAACTATAATTGCATTTATTTTTATAAAAATTTGGTATTTCATTTTTACATAAAAAATAATCAGTAACCCAATAAGCACGGCAAATAGTGGGAACATTTCAAAGTCAAGTAACTCTTTTGCAATGCCATTAAGAGCAGTTGCTCCTGCAATTATCATAACTGATGTCCAGCCAATTAGCTGTAAAATGTTCATGACTGAAAATCCCCAAGAGCCTAATCTTCCAAATGAAATTCTACTTGATTGCATCGAGGGTAGTTTTGATATCCCTCCTATCATACTTGCAAAATACATTAAAACAGCACCGATTAAATGCCCTATTATTATGACAAATATACCTTTTTGAAGTCCTAATGGAGCAAGTAAGCCCCCGACGCTTATCTCAGCAATACTGATGGCAGCTCCCAACCAAAGTACAAAGTGTGGAATTTTGTTATTTAAAGACATATTACCCCTAAACACTAAAGTTAATTTTATGGATAAAAAAGAGTAAAAGTGATAAGTAAATAAGCTTCCCTACGTTAGAATTATCTAAATCAGGTAAAACGGTCATTATCTCAATAGATAAACTCTCAGCCTGATGATTCAAGCTCCCATAGTTAAAGTGTTGTAAAAGATGATTATACGCAAAAAGAATTTTAATGTCAAGTTTTTAGCGGTCATTATAATATTACCATTTTTTAACAAACTACTTGGTATAATTAACAAAAAATATTTAGGATTTCAATGTATAGATTTGCACCAACAACTACCGACGATTTGGATATTGACAGCCTTAGAGTTGCTCTTTTTAACTACATATGTGCAAAGCAATCGGGTGGTATGTTTATAGTTCGTATGGAAGATTCTGACCAAGGAAAAAATATAAATAGTAAAGATAGTGAAATACTTGATATACTAGCTATATTTGGCATCACTTATGACAATCTATACTACCAGAGTGAAAACTTCAAGTACCATCTGCAGTTTGCTTCTTCTTTAATGGATAAGAAAAAAGCATTTGCATGTTTTTGTGCCGATAAAGATCTAAAAAGTGAAATATATAGTGGAAAGTGTCTACATATAAGCGAAGATGAATTACTAAATAACAATCTTCCTTTTACAATTAGAATCAAAAAACCAGAGGATAGTATAATCATAAAGGATACTATCCAAGGCAAGATAAGTTTCAGTAGCGATGAAGTGGATAGCTTTGTGATTATGAAGCAAGATAAATACCCAACATACAACTTTGCATGTGCTATTGATGATATGATTCAAGGTGTTAAAAATATTATCCGTACTAAAAAACATCTTTCTAATACTCCTAAACAAGAGCATATTAGGAAGGCTATTGGGTACAGTGATGAGATAAAATTTACTCATCTGCCTGTTTTCTCAGATACTATTAAAATCAAATCTTTACTAGACCAAGGATTTATGCCTGAATCTATCATAAACTATCTTATACTTTTGGGAAATGAAACTCCAACTGAGATATTTTCTTTATCTGACGCCATAAGTTGGTTTGATATTGAAAAAATCTCAAGCCATAGCGTAAAGTTTGACATTGAAAAACTTAGTTTTATAAACCGTGAACAAATCAAACTTATAGAAAATGTTGAGCTTTCAAAGCGTATAGGCTACTCATGTGCTGCTATAGGACAACTTGCAAAACTATATACTGAGATTGTAAGTACTACAGCTGAAATTAAAGCTAAAATAGATACAATTTTTACTGCAAAAAGCTCACAGAAATATGAAAATGAACTTAATATTTTAAAAGAGATAGTAAAAAATGCTCCGTATTTTGACGAGTATAGAGAGTTTAAAAATTATCTTCAACAAAAAAGTGGATTTAGTGAAAAAAAACTTCTTAATTTAATTAGAATTTTACTAACAAAAGAAGAAAATGGACCTGATTTAGAAAAAATCTATCCATTAATTAAAAATTATTTACAGGAGATAGCAAAGTGATGGTTTTATCAACTTTAATCGAAGCAATAGCTCAAATTTTACATATGGTCTTAAATATCTATATCTGGGTTGTAATCATTTCAGCTCTAATTACATGGGTAAGACCTGACCCATATAATCCGATTGTTCAAGTTTTAAGAAGACTAACTGAACCTGTTTATGAGTTTGTAAGAAAGTATATACCTACTATGATTGGTGGTATTGACTTAGCTCCAATTATAATAATTTTAGGACTTCAATTTATAGACTTATTTGCAATAAAACTACTTTTTAGTTTAGCTAATGGGCTTCAATAGCACAGGAAGAGGCTTAATCCTCTTCCTTATTTTTGCATCTAATCTTTTTGGAAGTGTACCTAAAGACCTCTCTTTTTTTGATGATAAGCCAAGAAGTCTTACAAAAGATTTCTATATTTATAGGTACCTAAAAGAGCCTACAACTACATCTAAGGAGGCAGAAAAACTTCTTGGTATGACAAGTAGAATGAGTATGAGTCTTTTTCATGCATTTGCAAAAAAAATTGATGACGAAGGTTTTAAAAAAGTATCTAAATGCTTAAAGATGAAATTAAAACCTCTTTTAAATAGTGATAACGAGTGTCTAGCAATAGGATTCAACCTATATAATGCTACAAAATTAGATAAAAATGAATTAAAAAAAGTTGAAAAAAAATTAGCTGATTATGGTATATCTAAAGCTCTACATGTACTCTATGCAGATGATCCATTTGTTGCCCTTAGCGATACAAATACTACACAATTTTTTACTATATTTAATGGTGTTGGAAGCAAATACAGAGAAGAGTTTTTTGACCATGAAGTAAGTGAAAAAAAGATAAAAGAGCTTGAAAAAGACTGGAATATAAATAGTACTATTAAGTACATAGTCACAGATAGAAAACTAAAAAATATCAATAAATCACTAATTAAGATTGACAGATCTTCTCCAAAATTGACACATGAAAGCCTTTTCTTTTTAGGGCTAAATGCACTAGAACTTAGATATAAAAAACTCGCGATGGCATTTTTTGATGAATCTTATAAAAAAGCTTACTACCGAATGGACAAAGACAAAGTTTTATTTTGGCAGTTTTTGGTGAGTAAAGATAAAAAATATAAAGATGAGATAGCTAAAAGTTTTGATATTAACATATATACCCTTCTTTGTGGTATAGAAAATAAAAATATTGTAGTACCAATAGCAAATGGCAAGCATCCAACTTATGATGAAACAGATCCATTTGGATGGACAAATTTACTTAGGCAAGTAAAAAATAAATCTCCAGAAGAGTTAAAAAAAATTGCGGATACATACAAATATGCAAATACTCTTCCTATCTATTCATTTTTAATGGAACGCTCAAGTGGCTATAAAAAACACTATTTCCCAATTCCATATAAAGAGTACCTAAAAACAAAAGATAATAGAAAAATTGCCCTAACTATGGCAATAGCTCGTCAAGAGAGTCGTCTTATTCCTTCTGCACTTTCTCACTCATATGCACTTGGAATGATGCAGTTTATGCCATTTTTAGCTCGTGCTATTGCAAAACAAGAGAAGATTAAGAATTTTGACTTAGATGATATGTTTAATCCAAAAACTGCGCTAAACTTTGCAAATATACACATCGGTTGGCTTGAAAAATCTTTATATACTCCTATTTTTATTGCTTATGCCTATAATGGTGGAATTGGGTTTACAAAAAAACTTTTACTCTCAGGATCATTTAGAAAAGGTAAGTATGAACCATTTTTAAGCATGGAACTTGTAAATTATGATGAGAGTAGAAAGTATGGTAAAAAAGTGCTAGCAAACTATGTTACATATATGCAAATACTTGATGAAAAGGTTTCTGTTTACAAACTTTTTGAAGATTTAACTGACCCATCTAAGACGGATAGATTTAGGTAATTAGTTTTTTACTTTACTCACTGTTTTAAATTTTGCAGTACCATTCATAGGTAAGTTTCCATAGCTATCTTGAAACTTTACATTTACTGTTTTAAATTTTGCAACAGTAGTTGAGAACAAGATTCCTCTTTTTGTATAATCATGTGGTACTTCTACTAAAAAATACTTACTCCATTGTGTGTATACTGGTAGTATATTTAATATTTTGTCTTTGTTGTTTAATTCAGTTACATCTTTTATTTTTATAGAATTAACTCTAAATATTACCTGATTATATAGTGACTTATCACCATCACTTGGAACATGAATACTTACAATAAACTTATCTATTTTTTTATCATCACTTACAAGCTCATGTTTGATTTTGTTTATATAAGTTACAACCACAAATGCTTTAATCTCATTTCCCTCTTTAATAACAACTTTTTGTGATTGAGTTAGGGCTTGCTCTTTTATAATATCTGCTGGTGTTGCATACATATTTTCCTTATTTGAACAGCCTAAAAATATAAATAAAGTTATAAAAATTAGCATAATTTTTTTGTACATTGTTTCTCCTAGAATGGAATTTTATCATAATTTATGCACTTTTTAGATATAATCCCGAATATTTTATGAGTAAGGTAGATTATGAGTACTATGAGCTCTCTAGCAATCGCATTTAGTGGTCCGTCTAATAGTGGTAAAACAACTCTTATTGTTAAAGTAGCAAATGTACTAAAAAAGAAATACTCTTTGGCTATAGTCAAACATGACCCAGGTGATAAAGCACACTTTGATACTGAGGGAAAAGATAGCTGGAAGTTTTCACAAACTGGTGCTGAAGTTGTTGTGGCAAGTCCAACAAAAACCACCCTTCTCTCACAAAGAGAAAAGAGTATAGATGAGATTATAGAGATGCTTGGTGACTTTGACATACTCTTGGTTGAGGGGCTAAAAACTCTTCCGCTTCCTAGACTCTCTGTCTTTAGAAACTCCCTTGAAGAGGACTACTTTCCAATGTCAAATGCCCTTGCAATTGATGAGAGTATAAATCTTGATGATTATGAAATACCAAAACATCTAGAGATACTAGACTTAAACAACATAGACTCCATCGTAGAGTGGATTTTAAAAAATGCAAAGAAAGTGAGATAATATGACAGAGATTTTCGAAGCGATTAAAAAATCTGCTATTCGTATTCGTGAAGCTATTGAGTTTGATGATACTGGCTACTCTGAGGATCAAAATGCAACAGGTGATACCCAACTAAAACTTGATATAAAAAGTGATATCATTATAGAAGAAGAGTTTAGAAAAATTCCATCGATTAAAGAGATTGTGAGTGAAGAGAAAAATGACAAAACACCTCTACATGTAGAGGGTCACTATCTCATAGGGTATGATCCACTTGATGGATCTAGCTTGATAGATGTCAACTTGAGTGTTGGTTCTATTTTTGGAATCTACGAGGGCGGTTATGCTGGTAAAAATCTGATTGCGAGTGTATATGTTGTATATGGACCAAGGGTTGAACTAGTCATTGCAACAGATAAAGTTCGTATGTATAGACTAAATAAATCAGATGAATTTGTATATCTTAAAGACATAGTCTTAAATGAAAAAGGCAAACTAAATGCACCAGGTTCGACACAAATGTGCTGGGAGCCTAAACACAAAAAGATGATAGATGATATCTTTGCAGATGGTTACAGACTTCGTTATAGTGGTGGAATGGTTCCAGATCTTCATCAGATACTTCTTAAAGGTGGTGGACTTTTTTCATACCCAAGCACGAGTGATGCTCCAAAAGGAAAACTAAGACTAATTTTTGAAGTTTTTCCTTTTGCATTTGTTTATGAAAAAGCAGGTGGTGGCTCAGTAGATGGGAAAAATAGAATCTTAGACTTAACTCCCGAGCATCCACATGATACTAGCCCATGTTTTTTTGGCTCAAACAGTGAAGTACAAAGAGTTTTAAAAACATATGAGTGATAAGTATCAAGAAGCTTTAGATGAAAAAAAAGAGGCACTTGAAAAATGCCAAAAAGAAAAGAATGTTGACTCATGTATGAAGTGTGAAAAAACTTTTGATTGTGAGACAAGAAAAGATTATGTAAAAGCAGTTTACGAGAGTATGTCTCATGGCGAAACTGGTGGATTTGAATTTTAAAAAGGTAAAAAATGAAAACAAGATATGTAACAACCCCAATATACTATGTCAATGATGTACCGCACATCGGTCATGCATATACAACGATTATCGCAGATACTATGGCAAGATATTACCGCTTGAAGGGTCATGAAACTTTTTTCTTAACAGGAACAGATGAACATGGTCAAAAAATCGAAGAAGCGGCAAAAAGCAGAGGTCGTAAACCTCAAGAGTATGCAGATGAGATTAGTGGAAAGTTTAAAGCACTTTGGGATGAGTTTGATATAAGCTATGACAAATTTATACGAACTACAGATGATGAGCATAAAAAAGGTGTTCAAAAAGCATTTAAAACTATGTTTGATAAAGGTGATATCTATAAAGGTAATTATGAAGGTCACTACTGTGTTAGTTGTGAAACATTCTTTACTGAAACTCAACTTATGGATGGTGAGGGGTGTCCTGATTGTGGAAAACCTACAAACCTAGTCAAAGAGGAGAGTTACTTTTTTAAACTTTCTAACTACCAAGAAAAACTTCTAAAGTGGTATAACGATGATGAGCAGTGTGTACTTCCAAAAGCAAAGAAAAATGAAGTAATTAGTTTTGTAAAACAGGGGCTTCGTGATCTTTCTATTACTCGTACAAGTTTTGACTGGGGAGTAAAACTTCCAAAAGAGATGAATGATCCAAAACATGTTATGTATGTGTGGCTTGATGCACTTCTAAACTACATAACTGCTCTTGGATATGGTACTGATGATAAAAACATGGACTTTTGGCCTGCAACTATGCAACTAGTTGGAAAAGATATACTCCGTTTTCATGCCATATACTGGCCTGCATTTTTGATGAGTCTTGGACTTCCTCTTCCAAAACATATAGCAGCTCATGGCTGGTGGACTAGAAATGGTGAAAAGATGAGTAAAAGTAAAGGCAATGTAGTAAACCCAAAAGAGGTTGCAGATGCATATGGACTTGAAAATTTTAGATACTTTTTACTTCGTGAGGTTCCATTTGGTCAAGATGGTGATTTTTCTCAAAAAGCTCTTATAGACCGCATAAACTCAGACTTAGGCAATGAATTTGGAAATCTTTTAAACCGTATTATAGGTATGAGTGGAAAATATAGTGAGGGCAAAGTAACTTCAAAAGATGTTAAAGCTTTACATGTTAAGGAGCTAAATGAAGTTGAAACTATTTTAGAGAATATAGAAGATAAACTAAACCTTCTTCAAACTAACCGATACCTAGAAGATTTATGGAAAGTTCTTACGATTGCAAATGCTGCAATCACGGCACATGAACCTTGGACTAAGATGAAAAACGATGATAAAGATGGAGCTTTGGCTGTTGTAGGACTTGTAGCAAATATTATGGCTCGTGTTACAGTTCTTGTAAGTCCTGTCATGCCAAAAACAGCAACTAAAATTGCTACTGCTCTTGGATTTGAGATTAACAAAGAGAGTTATGTAAAACTAATAGAGAAAAAAGAGTTACTTTCTGATTTTGTTATAGAAAAAATTCCACCATTATTTCCTCGTATTGAAGAGGAAGTTCTAGAAACACCTGAGCCAACTCCAAAAAAAGAGGAAAAAAAGAAGTCAAAGAAAAAAGAAGAATCAATCATAACCATAGACCAATTTTTTGAGACATCTTTGAAAATTGGAACTATACTAGAAGCTGAGGAAGTTCCAAAAAGTGATAGACTCCTTAAGCTAAAAGTTGATTTGGGTGAAGAAAAAACTAGGCAAGTTATAGCTGGTATTAAAGAGTACTATGCTCCTGCTGAATTAATCAATACACAAGTTTGTATTGTTGCAAATCTGAAGCCTGCTAAGATTATGGGGATGTTAAGCGAAGGAATGTTACTTGCAGCAAAAGACAAGAGTGGACTCTCCTTGATGCGACCAGAAAAAACAAAAAAGAGCGGAACACCTGTTGGCTAAAATAGATTCTATTGTTAGAATTAGTGGTGGAGTTCTACTAAATACTCCATCTATTGACTCTATTGAAGAGATTCAAATCTCCTCTTCTAAAGTAAAAAGAGGAGATTTGTTTATCGACCTAGAGAACTCAATAGAAGATCTTCATCTTGCAGTCTCTAATGGAGCATATGCTGTACTCACATCATCAATCCCAGAGATTTTTGATGAAGAGATAGCATGGATTAGAACCAATGATTTAGAAAAAAGCTTAGTAAAACTTGCTCGTTTTTATGCTATTGATAAAAACTTTAGATTTATACCTCTTTTAAATGTTCACTATGCACTTGCAAAGTCTCTACATGTAGAGAGTGGTGTTAAACTTCTGTCAAATACAACTTCTGATGCTTTAGTTCAAATACTAAATTCTAAAAATAAAACTATCTTTTTTGTAGGAGAAAACAGTTTTATTGAAAATATCGACCCATCAATCAAAAAACTTCCAATAAAAATCAATCCAGATAAACTTTTTGAAAATGGACTTTTTTATAGCTCATTTATCTACAAAGACATGTACATAAAAGAGACTAGACTTTCATCTTTTTTTATTCCATATCTTTGTGCCTTGATGGATTACTGTGATGAACTTTCTATTGAGTACAAGATTGACAACTTTCTTAATCTAGGGCACTTTGAGCCACAGTTTGTAACATCTAAACTTGAAAAGGTAGATTTTGGAACCACAAGAAAGGCTGTTATATTTGAAGAAAATATGCAACTTTACAATGAAGAGCTAAAATATTTATACGAAAGAGTTGAGAGAAATTTAATTGAAACTGATATAAAATATTTAATTACAAAAAACTTTAGATATGCCCTAATCAATGGGAAAAAAGAAGATTTTGACAATCTTTTTATAGACAAAAAAACAGTACAATTGGAGCTATTTTAATGATTATGCTTGACAATCAAACCAATATTGAGATTGATATAGAACTACTTGAGAGTATTTCTAAAACAGATAAGGATATAGAGTTAATCATAGTAAATGATCAAACTATGCTTGATATAAATAAAGAACAAAGAGGAGTGTCTAAGAGTACAGATGTTCTAAGCTTTCCTTTAGAAAATTTGCCATATTTACCACTTGGCTCAATTGTAATAAATAGTGATTTAGCTACAATAAGAGCAAAAGAGTTTAAACACTCACTTCAAGATGAAATTGCTCTTATGTTCATTCATGGACTTTTGCACATAAATGGTTACGATCATGAGTGCGATAATGGTGAAATGAGAAAAGAGGAAGAGAGACTAATACACGAATTTAAACTTCCAAAAAGTTTAATAATAAGAATGGAGAACTAATGGAGTATATTGTATTTTTGGTTTCAATGAGTGCACTTATATATGGTGCAAATTACATAATAATAGAATCAGAAAGAATTGCACTACATTTTAACATATCATCTTTTGTTATTGGTGCTACTCTTATTGCTGTTGGAACAAGTCTTCCTGAAATGGCGGCTAGTATTGCAGCAAGTAGTGCAGGAAAGCCTGATATGGCAGTTGCCAATGTACTTGGAAGTGTTACATTTAATATCTCACTAGTTCTAGGCATTATTTTTCTATTATCAAAAAACTTAAATCCTAAAAGGGACCTATTTCAAAATGATAGTGCTTGGAGCCTTTTTCCCGTTATAGCTTTTATAATTATGGCATATGATGGTGTAATTGAGATGTTTGAGGGCTTTGTCTTTTTAGCTCTTATGTGCGGTTATCTTCTATTTTTAAGTAAAGATGCAAAAGCTATAGAGGGTGAAGTAAACACAGACCTTATAAAAGAAAAATTTGCATGGACAAAGACAATTATATTCTTACTTTTAGGATTTACTTTTGTTATTGTAGGTGCAAACTATACGATTGAAAGTGCTTCAACCATAGCTAGAGGATTAGGTGTAAGTGAATGGGTTATATCTCTTCTTCTTATAGCTTTTGGGACAAGCTTGCCTGAACTAGTAGTGAGCATTGCTGCTGCTAAGAAAGGTAATGCAGATATGATTATAGGTAATATTATAGGAAGTAATGTTGCAAACTTTACCATTGTACTTGGAAGTGCAGCTATTGTCAATCCGCTAAATATTGACTTTTCAAAATATGGATATGACATTATTATTGCTGTCGCTTCAACAGTTATGTTGGTATTTATAACAGCAAACAAACTTTACAACAAATCAGCAGGAATTGCACTATTAAGTATAATAGTACTTATGCTACATAACTCCCTAAAAACATTTTTCTGATTATAAGACCACTGTACTGTACCGTGGTCTTATTATTTTTTTATATACTTCATCTCTAAAAGCTTGTCATAAATTTTGGAGATGACCTTTCCTGCAGCAGATCCTCCATGCCCACCATGTTCAACTAAAACTGTAACAACATATTGAGGATTTTTATATGGACCATAAGTTGTAAACCATGCATGAGAGCGATGATAATAGTCTAGTTCAGACTCTTTCATTCTTTTCTTCTCACCTTGAGGAATACCAACTACCTGTGCTGTTCCTGTTTTACCTGCTATATCTACTTTTGATTTTATATATCGATGACCTGTACCTTTTGGATTAGATATAACTTCCCTCATCGCTTTTCTTATAAAAGGTAAGTTTCTTTTTTGCTTATCTGTGAAAATATCCTCTTTTTCATAAGATACATCCTTACCACCAATACTCTGCACAAAGTGAGGAGTAACTGCCATACCTGTTGCCAATAGTGCTGTATATCTTGCAACTTGAAGTGGTGTAACTAAAAAATAGCCTTGTCCAATAGATGTAATTAGTGTTTCACCTTGATACCAAGGTTTGTTATACTTTTGCATCTTCCATAGTCTTCCTGGGACTGAGCCAACAAACTCATTTGGTAAGTCTACACCTGTCTTATGACCAAATCCTAGCTCATATTGAAGGGGAGAAATTCTATCAATACCTACTTTAAGACTACCTTTATAAAAGTAATCGTCACAGCTCTCTCTAATAGCTTTTAACATATCTGTCTTACCATGACCTCTTTTCTTCCAACACCTAAAGTTTCTTCCTCCAAGCTCTAATGTACCAGTATCATAGTATGTTGTTCTTTTAGTAATAAGTCCCGAATCCAAAAAAGAAAGAGCAATACCCATTTTTATAACTGATCCAGGAGGGTATAGACCATTTATAAGTTTATTTGTAAATGGATGATTAAAATCATTTGATAATTCTTTCCACTTTTTAGTACTTACACCTGTTACAAACTGATTTAAATCATATTCTGGAAAACTGCCAGCTGCAAGTATTTTACCGCTATTTACATCCATTACAATTACAGCACCACTCTTGTTTTCAAAAACTTTTTCAACATACCGCTGTAACTTAAGATCAATACTCAGCTTAATATCACTACTAACAGGAAGTGTTTTATCTATCTCTTCTATCTCTTCATTAAAAGCTGTGACTTTAGTTCTTTTAACTCCTTTTATACCTTCTAGAACAGAGTTATAGTATTTTTCAATTCCAGTTTTGCCTATAAAACCTGTAAGTTTAGCAACCTCATTATCTCTCTCATCATTTATATTTGCTTTACCAACATATCCTATAATATGTGAAGCTAAATCTTGGTATGGATAATATCTTTTCGATGAAACTGTTATCTTAAGATTTTCTCTTAGTGAAAGTTTTGAAAATTTCTTTATTAGATCATCATATGATATAAAATCAATAACTTTAACAAAACTGTGAGAATAAGGCGAGTCCCTTTTTAGATATAACTTCTTGATTTTTTTAGCATCTAATCCTTCTATATTTTTTACTAAAATGTCTATCTCTTTATCTAAAATTTTTCGTTTTTTTGAACTACTAAGTTGTGGTTTTATACCTATACTAAAACCTAATTTATTAACAGAAAGAGGCTTACCATTTACATCTAGTATTGAACCACGAAATGGTGATAAATCATCTACTTTCACTGCATTTTGTTTAGCTATTTCTTCATAATATGTGTTTGACTTTATACTTATATAGTATATTCTAACAAGTAAAATTAGCCAAAATGCTATAAAACCAACCAATAAAAATTTAATTCTCACACTTTTCCTTTAAAAAGTACTATCGCTATTAAAATATCTAATAAAATATAGTAAAAATACCACTGTGAAAAAGTTGGGCCATCTGCATTTAAAATATAGGCGATAAACATATTAAGTGCAAAATGTCCAAGATATGCTGCAACAACATAAGTGGCTACAATACAACTACGGCAGCTGTAAAAATTTCTTATTTTTTCTACAAATATATAGTAAAAAAATATAAATGACACAATTGAAGAGAAAAGATAAAAACCTTTGTTCAAATCATATATTGTTAAATAGGCAAAAGCCAAATAGACATATATTTTACTCTTTTCATCTTCAAAATTAATTACTATATATGTAAAAAATACTCCTACAAATAGGGGCATAAAAATATATAGTGAACTTAGAATTTGGTATAGGAGAAGACCTATTGCAAAAAACAGTAGTTTCAAAGGGCTTTTATAAGTGCTACTTCGTCGCATACTGGAAAATGTTTGCATTTAATGCAATCAGCCCAAATTTTATGAGCTGGAAGTGAGTCTTTTGTAATCTCAACAAAACCAATTAATTCAAAAAAACTTTTCTGGTATGTCAGGGTAAAAATTTTCTTTACATCTAAAAACATGCCCTCTTCTATCATATGCATTACCATTCCTTTGCCAATACCTTTTCCCCTATAATGCTCAGATACAATTAGACTTCGTATTTCACCCAAATCATAAGCATGAAAATGAAGGGCACCAAAACCAACAATATCATTGTCATTTTTTGCAACAACATATGAGCGTATATTTGTAGCCATCTCATCTGAGCTTCTAAAAAGTATAGTGCCTTTTTTTACCTCATCTTTAACTAACTCTTGCATCTCTACAATATCACTCAGTTTTGCCTTTGTATATTCAACCATCATTAAAACCAAATAAAGAGTAAAATATGCTATCTATTGCCTTTTGAATACCCTTTCCATTTGAACTTGATACCATCATACAATTTGGATATATTTTTTTAAGTACACTAATATCTTTTTGTTTTAGTTTGTCTGCTTTTGTAAAAAGAACCAATATCTTTTGATCTGGTCTACATATTTCATGAATATAAGAAGAAACTTCTTTGTCTATCTCTAAATCAGGGTGACGAGAATCGACAAGGTGAACAAAAAGTCGTATTGAAGCTCTCTCTTTAATAAACTGTGTTAAATTCCTTTGCCACTCATGCTTCATTGACTTTGAAACTCTTGCATAACCAAAACCAGGAAGGTCAACTAATCTAGCATTAAAATCTTCTTCATCTTTTTTAAACTTTATATCAAAAAAGTTTATAAGTCTAGTTTTTCCAGGAGTAGAGGAACTCTTAGCTAGCCCTTTTCTATTTGTTAATGCATTAATTAATGAGCTTTTACCGACATTACTTCGACCAATAAAAGCAACTTCACTTCTATCATCTGCTAAAACTTGATCCATAGTCTGAGCTGACTTAATAAAAGTAGCTTCTTTAATAATTATCACTTTTTTGTCTTCTCTTTAACTTTAAATATGAATTTAACAGGTTGCTCTCCATTGCTCTCAACTTCATAACGACCTGTAGCTTGATTAATAAATATTTTATCTCCATATACTTTTTTATTTGTAACCTTCTCATGCAAAAAAGCATTTTTTATTAAAATATATTCATCTTTTATAGGATTATAAATCATTTTATCTGCTTTTCCAAAATATATGTTTTCATTTAAAACCATATCAATGGTTGCATTTCCTGTTGCAGTATATTTTAAAGGTTGTCTATTTTTATCAAAATTTATGACTACCTTATTAGCAACTAATTTATCCTTACTCTTAGTTACTACTACATTACCTATAAATTCTGATATCTGCTTTTTCTCATCTGCATAAAATTTATCTGCTACTATTTCTACCGTTTCTGCACTTAAAATTGAAACTAATCCAATTAATATCAATATTTTTTTCACTTAATATCTACCTCTATTCTTGATTTTATATTATTAGCGTATATTCTACCTTCAATGCTCTTATATACCATTGAACTTCCGTAAGTAACTGTTCTATTGTCTTCTAAAGTAAAATCAACATCACTTCTAAAAACTTTTGTTTTTAAATTATAATTAACTTTTTGTGATTGGAACTTAATGCCATTGCTATTGTTATAGCGTACATTACCTATTAAACTTAAGTTGTTTTTTACTAATTTTCCACTATCTGATTTCATCTTTTCTAAAAGATTATTTTTTGATTTTTTGATTGTATCTATATCATAAAATTCATCATAACTATTAAATCTTAATACTTTTTTTGCCCTTATAATCTGAGCAATCCCATCTTTACTTAGTGAGTAATTTATCATACCGTATACTTCTAAATTTGGTTTTTCTTTACTTGAAATAACTCTCTGTATATCATACGGTTTTTGATAAATTAAAAATACTGAAACAATAATAAAAACAAACAAAAAATAGTATAAAAATTTTACTGCCAAAGCTTTAAAAACTCCTCTTTAAGTCCATCTTTTTCTACTATCATATCAATCATCTCTCTTACTGCACCTCTACCACCATTTTGTTTAAGTACAGTTGTTACACTACTTTTTATTAACTCTACTCCATCGTTTGGAGCAAATGACCAACCTACACTTTTGAGCATATTTATATCATTTAAATCATCACCAATAGCAGCTACATTTTCCCAATGCAAATTTTCATCTCTTAAAATTTTTTCTAAAAGCATTTTTTTATCTTTAATTCCCTGATAAAGATGAGTAATATTTAACTCCTTTGCTCTTCTCTCCACTATAACTGAATTTCTTCCTGTAATGATAGCACTTTTAAGTCCTAGCCTGCTCCATGAAGCAATTGCTAAACCATCTTTTACATTGAATGACTTATATTCATCTTGATTATTTCCATAGACTATACTTCCATCTGTTAAACATCCATCTACATCAAATACTAAAAGCTTAATCATAATACTCCCTTTGTACTAGGTATTCCAACTCTATCATTTTTAGCAATACTTCTTCTAAGTGCTACGGCAAATGACTTAAAAGCAGCTTCAAGTATATGGTGCTTATTTTTTCCTCTTTTGCACTCTACATGTAGAGTAAATCCTGCTCCAAATACAACTGCTCTAAAAAATTCTTCAGCTAGTTCTACATCAAAATCACCAACTTTCCCACCAATATCTACATCATATACCAAATAGGAACGATTAGATAAATCCAAACAACTTTCAACTGCGGCTTCATCCATTACAACAACTGCATTCGAGTATCTCTCTACATTTTCTACTGGATAGATAGCTTGTTTTAGGGCTTGCCCTATTACAATACCAACATCTTCAACACTATGATGGAAATCAATATGAGTATCACCTTTGCATCTAACATTCAAATCAATTAATGAGTGTTTTGAAAAAGCCTCTAACATATGGTCAAAAAAACCTATGCCTGTATCTATATCTGAGTTTCCACTTCCATACAGTTTTAACTCAACATCTATATCTGTCTCTTTTGTTTTTCTACTTAATTTAATCATCTTTTACTCTCTTACTATAAATGAGCCTTTAAAGCTACTTCTTGATTTATAACCTCTTGCTTCACTTTCACTTTTAAATCCTGTTAGATAGACTCTATACAGTGCATAACCATTTTTCTCACCCTTGACCACTTTTGATCTATATTCTCCATCTACATTTCTATATTTCTTAGCATATCTATATGCTCCGTCTTTATTTCTAAATGCTCCAATCTGAATAGCATAATTTCCCATTACAACGCTCTTTGGAGCTCCAGCAGAACTTCCAATCAAGCCATTAAAACCAATAACCTCAATACGAACAGGAGCAGTTCCTTTTTTGACCATATCAATTCTATGAGCTGCTTCATTTGAGAGGTCTATAATTCTTGATTTTACAAAAGGCCCTCTATCATTAACACGAACTACAATATTTCGTCCATTTTCAAGATTTGTAACTCTTAGCATTGTATTCATGGGAAGTGTTTTATGTGCAGCTGTCATAGCATGCATATTGTAGTACTCACCATTTGATGTTAGCTTATTATGAAAATTTGGTCCATACCAACTAGCAACTCCACTAAATGAATCTCCTATGCTCACCATAGTAGGGTAATATCTTTTTCCAAGAACTGTATATGGTTTCATTGTTGCTCTATGCATGTTTATAGAGTTATTTACAACACCTGTTGCTTTAGTGCTTCTATAGACATACTCTTGTTTGCTTGAGCAACCTGAAAAAATATAAAGTGTAATTAAAAGTATGATTGTTTTAATATACATATGGAACAACTATTTTTTCACCAACCACTATAGTTGAATTTTTCTTTTTATTTAGCTTCATAATTTGATTAACTGAGACATTGAATCTTCGCGAAAGTTTACCAATCGTATCTCCAATTTTTATTGTGTATCTTCTTGTTTTTGGTTTTAATACAGGTATTACTAATTTTTTATTTATTCTTAGTGTATTTGATTTTAATCTATTAAAGTCTTTTATTACTTTATATGATACTCCATATTTTTTTCCAATTGAGTATAGGGAGTCACCTCTTTTAATTTTATAAACATAAAATCTTCCTTTATCCTTTTTTGGATCAAAGTTCTGAGCAAATAGTGTCTGCTTATCATAAGGAATATAAATATGGTATGTGCCTTTTCGAGGTGGAACAAATGCATAGTTTAAGTGTGGATTATATGATTTAATCTCTTTAAGAGACATTCCCACACTATCTGCAATACTACCTAGTGTAGTGCCACCCTTCACCTCTACCTCTGCAAAGGTATGTGTTGATCCTCTATTCATAAGATAACCTGCATCATGTCCAACAATAAAATCTGTACTATTTGAGAGATGTTCCATCATCATTATTTTTCGTATATAAATTCTACTCTCTCTTGGTATATATTTTTTGTGCCTATCAAGTAAAACTGCTAAATCATCGGTTCTAGCTCTCTTAATTGCCTTTGAAACTCTCCCCTCTCCACAGTTATATGCAATTGCTGCAAGATACCACTTACCAAATCTTTTATGTAGGTATTTTAAGTACTTTATCGCAGCTTCTGTTGATTTAATAGGGTCTCTTCTCTCATCAACATAAAGATCTATTGTTAAACCAAATTTTCTTCCTGTATAAGGCATAAACTGCCAAATACCTGCCGCTCTTGCTTTTGAGTATGCTCTTGGAGCAAAGTTTGACTCCGCCATAGCAAGATATAAAAATGCATCTGGAACTTCTGCCTCTTTTAACATACTTCTTAAGACTGGTATAAATCTATTGCCATTTTCTAGTACTCTTAAAAAGTGTTTAGTTCTGTATCTATCAGCATTTTCTTTCATATTTATAAAAAGAAGGTCGGTCATAAAGGTTGGGTTTATATCTAGGCTTTTTAATACTTTTGCCTGCTCACGGTAGTTTGTTTCTGTACTTAAAAATGCCAATGCACTCTGAACTAAAAAAATAAATAGTAATAAAAACCTAAAAAACATTAAACTCCCTTAAATT
>JALSME010000049.1 GCA_026987955.1 Sulfurospirillum sp. | reverse complement strand
GTATGATGATGTTATCTAATTTTCACTTTTGAAATGCTTTAAAGAGCCTTTTTGCATTATTTGTTGTTAGCTCTTCAACTTGACTAACTGTCATATTTAATAATTTTGCTATTTTTTCTACCACATACTTTGTATACGCTGGCTCATTTCTTTTTCCTCTATTTGGATGTGGTGTTAGATATGGTGCATCTGTTTCAACTACTATCCTATCTAGTGGAATTTTACCCAATACATCTACTAATTGTTTTGCATTTTTAAATGTCAAAACTCCACCAATTCCAAAATAAAAACCATCATTAGCTAAAGGTAGTAGATGTTCACTTGCATTGTAACAGTGAAGAACTCCTCCTATCTCTTTTGCACTGTTTTCAACAAGAACTCTTCGACTATCATCATTTGCATCACGAATATGAACAATCAATGGCTTTTTTACACTTCTTGCAAGCTCTATATGAGCTTTAAAAATCTCTTGTTGTTGTTTCTTTTCTAAATTTTTTTCCTCTTCATCTTCTGGAAGTCTAAAATAATCAAGCCCACACTCACCAACAGCTATGCACTTTTCATCTTCTAAAAAACCTCTTAAAACTTTTTCATCATACTGTTCATGATGGTAGGGATGAACACCTGCAGCAAAAAATATATGTTTATTGTCATGGGCTATTTTTTGTGCTTTTTTTAAGTCATTTATATCTGCACCAGGTATCAAAACTCCCTCAATGCCACTCGCTTTAGCATTTGCTATAACCTCTTCTATATCATCTTTATATCTCTCATCATCCAAGTGAGCATGTGTATCTATAATCATTTTTTACTCCGCATCTGCTATTTCTACTCTATTTCGTCCACTATTTTTTGCATTGTAAAGAGCCATATCTGCTTGATTTATCATCTCCTCTATATCTTCATCACAGTTAAATGTAATACCGATTGAGACTGTGTATTGAATCTTATTACTCTTTATATTGATTATATTTTGAGCTACTCTTATACGCAACCTCACAAAAAGTTCAATTGCACTACTTTTATCTATATTTTTAAGAAGAACACAAAACTCTTCTCCGCCAAATCTAGCAACAATATCTGCACCTTTTATACTCTCAGTAATCAATCTTACAAGCTCTTTAATTGCAATATCTCCCATGTCATGACCATAAGCATCATTTATCTTTTTAAAGTGATCTATATCTATCATTGCAACTGCAAACTCTTCATTATTTGCTCTAGCATAATCCATATATGCCTCAACCTCTTTAAAAAAGCTCCTTCGATTTCTAGCCCCTGTTAAAAAGTCGGTATTTGCCATATCACTTATAGTTTCTATATACTCCATTGACTCTATTGCATTGTTTACTCTACAAACAAGCTCCTCTTTTGTAAAAGGCTTATTTATAAAATCATTTGCACCAATTTTTAGAAACTTTGAAGATACCATTTGATCGCTGTTTGCTGTGATACCTATAATACTTAGTTGCATTTTGCTATACTCTTCCCTTAAAGTTTTCGTAAGCTCAAAACCATCAATAACTGGCATATTATAATCTGTAAGCACAAGCTTTATATCTGGATTATCTTTCATATATACAAGAGCCTCTTCACCATGAGCAGCACTAAATACCTTATACATTTGAAGGTTTAAAAGTCTCTTCATCTCATTTCTCATAACAATAGAGTCATCAACAACGAGTACCTTATAATCTCTATTTTTTGATAATCTCTCTATCAGATGAAATATGTAATTTACATCATCCATATTGCCTTTAAAAACATAATCAATAACATCTTTTTTCAAAATTTCATCTCTTGTTTTTTGATCAACATTAGCAGTCAAAACAATAGAAGGTACTTTTTTACTAATCATATAATCAACAACTTCACCATTTGGTGCATCAGGTAAATTTAGATCTAGCAATGCTATAAAATAACTATTTTTACTTCCTATAAATGTCTGTGCCTCTTTAAGTGTATGTGCAATATCAACTTCAAAATCTATATTTTCTGTAATTTTTTTTGATATCAATTTTGATAAAGCCTTGTTGTCCTCAACTAAAAGTATTTTATTGTTCATTTTATTCTATCCCTAATAATTTCTTTGCAAATATAATAGCTTCTTCACTTACTTCTTCTCCACTTACCATACGAGCAAGTTCAACTATGCGCTCCTCTTTTGCTAAAAGTGTTACACTACTTATACCATCTTCTTTTGTAACTAAAAAGTGAGAATCTGCTTGACTTGAGAGTTGAGGCTGATGTGATATAGCAAATATTTGATACTTTTTTGAAAGTATCTTTAAAACTTTTGCCACACTCATAGACTCTTTTCCACTAAGATTTGCATCTATCTCATCTAAAATTAAAACTCCTCCAACATCTAAAAGATACTCACTTGTAGTAGCTATAAATGCTAGTCTTAGTCTATTATACTCTCCTGAACTTATCTTTTTTATGTTAACTCTTCCAAGCTCTACATGTAAGAAATCTTTTCCATATTCATAAAGGTCTACATCTTCTATCGATATATCCACTTTTGGCATATAGAGCATATCAAGATAGTTATCTATCTGCATATTTAAAGTTTTTAAAGAGTCCTCTCTTCTTTTTGATATAACCTCCGCTTTGCCTTGCAAAACTTCTAACTTCTCTTTACATACAGAGATAAGTTTTGCTTTTTCAAAGCTTATATTATCATACTCTTCAAGCTCTTTTATCTTTTTGTCTCTATACTCTAAAATCTCTTCTATGCTTCCATATCTATTTTTTAATCCTGATATCTTCTCAATTCTCTCTAAAATAGACTCGATATCTTGATCTTCAAGGTCATTTAATCTATCTGTTTCATCTTCAATTATCGCTCTAAGCTCATTCATTGACTCATCAAAAAAACTACTGTCTCTCTCAATCAAAGAGAGAAACTCACTTACACCACTCTCACACGAAAAAATCTCATTGGCTACTTTTAGACTCTCTTGTATCTTCTCTTTTTTTGATAAAGATCGTTTAAAACTCATAAGCTCTTCATCTTCTCCAATTTTTGGAGATATATCATCTATCTTTGCTATCTCAAAAGATACAAACTCTTTAAGCTCTTCTATCTTTCTCTCTTTCTCTTCTATACTTTCAAGCTTCTCTTTAAGCTCTTTATACTCAAAAAAGAGCTCTTTATACTCTATAGTTTCATTCAAATGCAGAGGATCTTTTTTCCCTATTAGTGCATCAAGAAGATGGATAACTCTTTCATTTTCAAACTCTTCACTATCTCGAACTGCTAACGAATTTAAAAAACTGCTAGATATCTCGAACATACTCTTTTTAGACACACTTGATGTGTTTATAAAGTACCTAGTTGCTCTGTCTTTTGTATATCTAAATATATTTATATCATCACTTTGTAAACCATATTTTTCCAAATCAATCTTGTCTGTTACGGTTGCTTCCACACTACTTGCATTTGCATCACTTTGTCCAAAAACTGACAATATCGCTTGCATAAATACAGACTTTCCTGCTCCACTTGGACCTGTAAATGCAATCAATCCACTACTAAATGAGACATCTACCTCTTGAAAACTAAGCTGATTTTTAACTTTTAAACGCTCTATCATTTAAGCCCCCAATGAAGCTTTTCTTTTAGTACCTTAAAGTAATTTCTATCCATCCTATGTATAAGTTTTGCACCATTTTCAGCTATCTTTATACTCACAAAATCATAATCTCCAATACAGTATGTATCTTGCCCATCAACTATGATAACTGTATCTTCATCGCCACTTTTAAACTTAACCTCAAAGTTTACAGGAAGAACAAGTGGTCTTTGAGTTAACGAATGTGGACAAACAGGAGTAAGTATAAGAGCCTTTGTAAGAGGATAAACAACAGGTCCACCAGCTGATACATTGTATGCTGTAGAGCCTGTAGGGGTCGAAACTATCAACCCATCTCCATAATATGAGTTTATATGTTCTCCATCTATATATGCTTCTATTGTCGCCATACCTGAAAGCTTTGGACGAGAAAAAACTACATCGTTAAATGCTACTATTGTCTGTTTTGCACCCTCTACATGTAAAGATACTTCAAGCATCATGCGGGTATCTATACGATACTCTTGAGTGAAAATTTTATCTATAAAACTCTCAACTTCTTCTGTTTTTATATCTGTCAAAAAACCAAGTTGTCCTGCATACACTCCCAAAACTGGCTTTGCGTATTCAAAACTCCTTCTACAAAGTGATATGAGAGTTCCATCTCCACCAAGAGCTATAAGAAAGTCACTTCTTCTGCACATCTCATCAAAACTAACTCCTTCACACCCAAGAAGCTCAGAACTTCTACTCTCAACCAAAAGCTCAACACCATATCTTAAAAGTGCACTCTTAATTTTTATAAAATGATTAGTTAATCCTGTGTCATATGGCTTGCTAATTAACCCAACACACTGTATCTGTTTTAGTCGCTCATTTGTATCTGTTATTTTCATACATTATTTTATCGTTTATTTAATTAATATGAAATTATTTACGAATTTTACCTTATCTTTCAAAAATTGCACTTCATGTTTAAAGATTTATTGTGATTAGGCACTTAAGTAGTATTTATACTAATTTTAGCTAAAATAATAGCCTTATAAAAACAGAGGAATTATCTTGAGAAGTCATTACTGTACAGATTTAAGTGAAGAAAACATAGGTGAAAGAGTAGAGCTTTGTGGTTGGAGTAACAACGATAGAGACCATGGTGGAATTATATTTATAGACCTTCGTGACAAAAGTGGACTGGTTCAACTTGTGTGTGACCCAGCAGATAGCAAGCAAGCACATGAGGTAGCAAATACCATTAGAGATGAGTTTGTTTTAAGAGCAAAAGGAACTGTAAGGGCTAGAGGTGAAGGGCTTGAAAATCCAAAGCTAAAAACTGGAAAAATTGAGATTGTAGTTGAAGAGCTTATAGTTGAAAATGCTAGTGAGCCTGTTCCATTTGTAATTGGTGATAACAAAGTTGGAGAAGATACAAGACTAAAATATAGATTTTTAGACTTAAGAAATGCAAAATCATATGAGACTTTTAAGCTAAGAAGTAAAGCTACTATAGCTGCAAGAAACCTGCTAGATAGCCAAGGTTTTTTAGAAGTTGAAACTCCAATTCTTACAAAATCTACACCAGAAGGTGCTAGAGATTATCTTGTGCCAAGTCGTGTGCACAATGGAGAGTTTTTTGCTCTTCCTCAATCTCCACAACTTTTTAAACAACTTCTTATGTGCTCTGGGTTTGATAGATACTTCCAAATTGCAAAGTGTTTTAGAGATGAAGACTTAAGAGCTGATAGACAACCAGAGTTTACACAGATAGATCTTGAGATGAGCTTTTGTGACCAAGAAGATGTTATAAAAGTAACAGAGGATTTACTAGTAGATATTTTTAAAGCGGCAGGACATGAGATAAAAACTCCATTTAATAGAATAAGATATAAAGACGCTATGGAGAAGTATGGCTCAGACAAACCAGACCTCAGATATGATTTGAGTATGGTTGATGTTATAGACATCTTTGCTAAGTGTGAAAATGAGATTTTTAGCAGCATTGCAAAAGACAAAAAGAAAAACCGAATCAAGGCTTTAAAAGTTCCAAATGGAGACAATATCTTTTCAAAAAGACAGATGAAGGGCTTTGAGGACTATGTAAGAAAGTTTGGTGCGAGTGGTCTTGGATACTTCCAGATGAAAGAGGATGGACTAAAAGGTCCTCTTACCAAGTTTTTTAGTGAAGACGATTTGGAAGAAATCATCAAAGTGAGTGATCTTAAAGTTGGTGATGCAATCTTCTTTGGTGCTGGTGAGAAAAACTTGGTGCTTGATTATATGGGAAGATTTAGAATATATCTTGCTGAGATTATGGATATCATCCCTTCAGGAGTATTTGAATTTGTATGGGTTGTTGACTTTGATATGTTTGAGATAGTTGATGGAAGAGTTAAAGCTCTTCACCACCCTTTTACTCAACCAAAAGATATAAATGCTCCTATCGACGAGATGGAAAGTATAGCCTATGATATCGTTTTAAATGGAACAGAGCTTGGTGGCGGTAGTATGAGAATTCACAAGCCAGAGATGCAAAAAAGAGTATTTGATCTACTTGGCATAAGCGAGGAAGAGGCAAATGAGAAGTTTGAATTTCTTCTTGATGCCCTAAAATTTGGTGCACCTCCTCATGGCGGACTTGCAATGGGACTTGACCGTCTTATCATGCTTTTAACAAACTCTGAATCTATTCGTGATGTTATTGCATTCCCTAAAACTCAAAAAGCACAATGCCTTCTAACACAAGCTCCAAGCTCTGTTGACAATGAACAACTTAGAGATTTGGGAATCAGACTTAGAGAGAAACCCAAATCGTAATGAAAAATCTCTTTTTAATCATAGGAGCACCTGGTAGTGGTAAGACTACCGATGCCCAGATTATTGCAGAGCATGACGAAAACATAGCTCACTACTCAACTGGTGAGCTTCTTCGTGCTGAAGTGGCAAGTGGTAGCGAACTTGGCAAAATTATAGGTAAACGCATGAGTGCAGGTGAGCTTGTACCTGTTGAAGTTGCACTTGATACCATAGTAAAAGCTATCAATGGCTCTACATGTAGCACTATCCTTATAGATGGCTACCCAAGAAGTGATGAGCAGATGATGGGGCTTGATAGTGTACTAAAGAAGGAACCAAATATAGTTCTAAAGGCCGTTATAGAAGTAGTAGTTAGTGAAAAAGTAGCGATGAACAGAGTTCTTGGACGAAATCGTGGAGATGATGACAACATAGAAGTTTTTAAAAACCGTATGAGAATTTATACTGAACCTCTTAAAAATATTCAGAAATTTTATGAGTCTAAAAAACTGCTACACAAAATAGATGGCGAAAGAGATATTGAGTCTGTGGTTAATGATATGAAAAAGTTTATTGCTCAATAGATGCTCTACATGTAATTTCCTCAGCACTTCTCTCTTTCAAATTTACTCCTGAGAGTTCTAACTCTGTTGATTTTGTTATTAGATATAGTGCTTTATTTGATGCTTCATCATATGACAAACCTTCTGATCTAATATTTGATATACAGTTACGACTTGAATCTTTTAGCCCTACTTGTGGGTTCCATGTCATATAAAACCCCAAACTATCTGGTGAACTAAGTCCTGGTCTTTCACCAATGAGTACAACCACTATTTTAGCATCTAGCCTCTGACCAATTTCATCACCAATTGCAACTCTTCCTTGTTTTACTATACATATTGGGGCTATACTCCACTCTCTTGTGTCTGCCTCTAATTTAGCCGATAAACTAGATATGAAATTTACTGCATTATCATGAATAGCTCTTGAAGATAGACCATCTGCAATCACAAATACTAAATCATAAACCTTTTTTTCTAACAATTTTGCAGAAGTCTCATCGAGCTCTCTTCCTAAATCTGGTCTTTGTAAGTAAGTCTCTCTATTTTTAGCTTTAGAGTTTAATTTTATTGTACTAAATTCTAAATTTTCCAATTGTTTTTCTAATACATTTGTATCCAAGTTAAGATATACTGCATCTCTAGCTCTTGCATGATCTAATGCAAATGCAAGAGTCTGTTTTGTTGGCAAACTAATCCCAGTTCTTCCTAAACCAATCCTAGCTGCTGTATATTTTCGAAGAACATCCCAGTCATTTTTGACTACAATATCACTCATAATGAGACCACTGTACAGTAAGAACACTCATAATGTCTCTTTAAGTAAATTTGAAAAGCCAACTGCCATTTTATCATTTAGCACAAATTTATTAGTATCAGTGAAAATTTGCATTTTTTCTAACCATTTTTCAAACTCTGGAGCTGGGCGAAGATTTAATACTCTTCTAATATAGAGTGCATCATGAAAAGATGTAGTTTGATAATTCAACATAATATCATCAGACCCGGGAATACCCATAATAAAATTACACCCTGCAACACCAAGAAGTGTCAAAAGGTTATCCATATCATCTTGATCTACCTGTGCATGATTTGTATAGCATATATCACAACCCATTGGAAGTCCAAGTAATTTACCACAAAAGTGGTCTTCTAGACCTGCCCTTGTAATCTCTTTTCCATCATAAAGATACTCAGGACCGATAAAACCAACCACTGTATTGATTAGAAGTGGGTTAAATTTTCTTGCAACTGCATATGCTCTTACTTCGCATGTTTGCTGGTCTAGTCCATGATGTGCATTTGCAGAGAGTGAACTTCCTTGACCAGTTTCAAAGTACATAACACTATTTCCAACTGTTCCTCTTTTTAAACTAAGAGCAGCATCTTGTGCCTCTTTTAAAATTGATAAATTAAAACCGAAACTACTATTAGTTGCTTCTGTTCCACCAATAGATTGAAATACCAAATCTACAGGAGCATTTTTTTCTATCATCTCAATTGTATTTGTCACATGAGTTAAAACTGAAGACTGAGTTGGTATGTCATATTTGGATATAATTTCATCTATTAAATTTAAAAGCTTAGTAGCTTGTTTGATATTGTCACTAGCAGGGTTAATGCCAATAACAGCATCACCACTTCCATACATAAGACCATCTAATATACTTGCTGCAATTCCTGAAACATCATCTGTAGGATGATTTGGTTGAAGTCTTGTTGAGAGTCTATTTTTTAAACCAATTGTATTTCTAAAAGAGCTAATTACTTCACATTTTTTTGCTACTATTATTAAATCTTGATTTCTCATGATTTTTGATACTGCTGCAACCATCTCAGGAGTTAATCCCATCTTAATATCTTGTATCATTTCAATGCTAGTGTAATCACTAAGTAACCAGTCTCTCAAATCTCCCACACAAAGATGCGAAATTGGCTCAAACGCTTCAAGGTCATGATTTTCAACTATAAGCCTCGTAACTTCATCATCTTCATAGGCTACAAGATGTTCACATAAAAATGTTTTTAGAGGAACTTCGCTCAATAGCATCTGTGCAACTACTCTTTCCTCCTCAGATATGGCAGCAACTCCAGCAAGCTCATCTCCAGATCTTTTTGGTGTAGCTTTTGCCATGACCTCTACAAGATTTTCAAAAGCATATGTCTTAGATCCTAGCTGAAACTTATACTTTTTTTGCATGCTAGTATTCGCTTTTACTAAAATAACTATCTATACCATCAGCAATACCACTTGCTAAGAGATTTTGATAATGAGAATTAAAAATCCTTTTTCTTTCAGTAGGATTAGATATGTAACCAGTTTCAACTAAAATAGCAGGCATTTGTGCACCAACAAGAACCCAAAAAGGTGCTTCTCTAACTCCACCATCTCTAATTTTACTATACTTACTTTTAAGACGATTTAACATACCTTGTTGAACATCTAGTGCAAGTTTATTTGCCAAAATTATCTTCTCTCTATTAAAAACATTTAAAAAGGTCTGCTTTGAAAAGTAGTTCATCTCATCAATATCAGATTTATTTTCAAGTGCTGCTACATTTTTACTTCTTTTACTTCTTGCTGGCGAAAGAAAAAATGTTTCTACCCCGTGTAGAGACTTTCTTTTTGTCGCATTTGCATGTATGGATATAAAAAGATCTGCATTTTTTCTATTTGCATATTTTGTTCTATCTCTTAATTTTATAAACTTATCAGTACTTCTTGTATAGTAAACTTTATATCCTCTTTTCTTTAAAATTTTTCCTGTTCGTAATGCAATCTGCAGAACTGCATGCTTTTCATATTTTGTCTTACTTCCTACTGCTCCTGCATCTCTACCACCATGTCCTGCATCAATTACTATTATCTTATTTGAAGGTAGTGATTTAACAAACTTTTCATAGTTTTTTTCTATTTTAATTTTTTTTACATTACTCTTCTTAGTACCATAGTAAATCTCTATTTGAGTATCTTTTAGTTTAACATCTGATTTTAATATTGAATCTCTTTGAAAAACTACCCTCATAGTTTTGCTATTGTATTGTGCAATTCTCAAGTCTTTAAGCTCATTAGGAACTTTTACATTTGGAATAAATGGCAAAATAGCCTTAATATCAAAGACCTCTCTATAGCTTTTCTTACTTTTCAGTTGAAATGATTTTATACTCTTAGTTGTAATTTTTTTATCAAAATTCAAAATTAATCTATCGTTACGATATATTATAGAGCGAAGATTTGGTAGATATTTGCTTTTTTTAGCAACTTTTTTTGTTTTAATATCTTTTTTCTTAACAGTTTTCTGTTTTATTACTGTTTGTTTAGCTGAGTTTGCCTTTTCTAAAGTTTTTAACTCTTTTTTGTAACCTGAGTTATCTAATCCTAAAATAGTAGCAGTTTTAACAAGCCTTTTTAATGCCTCTTTTTTTAGTCTATTATCATTACTAACAATAGAATGAATATAGATACTTTTTAAAGAGTGATGAACACGCAAAAGTTCATCATCATTTGAAGTTGCTATCTTTCTATCATAGGATAGCAACTCTTTTGTATAGTTTGTAGCAGAATAAAGTGTACTACATGCAAAAAAAACTAGAAATACAAATCTAACTATCTTCGCCATTTATCAACTTATTTAGAAGTTCCTTGACACTTATAATCTCTTTTAGTTTATATCCATTGGCTCCAGTAAAAAACAGTCCTGTATCTTTTCGTCCCATAAATGCATCACTGAGACGATCTGCAATACAATAACCAACAGCCTTAGCTTCAACTCCACGATGACAAGGTGCAACACAGTTACTAATACACTTAATTGCAGGTCCTTCTCTTTTATCTACAAGCTCAATTAGATTTGTTCTAACTCCACGAGCAGGATAGCCTACTGGTGATTTTAAAAGCTTTATATCCTCTTCTTTAGCTGTAAGGATAACCTCTTTAAAACTATCGTGTGCATCACACTCATGAGTCCCTATAAAACGAGTTCCCATCTGAACCCCGTTTGCTCCAAGCTCCATCATTCTTTCAATATCATTTTTATCCCAAACACCACCAGCAGCAATAAGAGGAAAATCTCCCCACTTTGCAATCTCTTCTTTTATGGGCTTAATTAAATTTTCTAATTGATACTCATCTTGTTTACACTGCTCATAAGTAAAACCTTGGTGTCCACCACTCAAAGGTCCCTCTACTACAATGGCATCTGGAAGTCTGTTATATCTTTTTGTCCATCTTTTACAGATAATTTTAAGAGCTTTAGCAGAACTAACAATAGGCACAAGTGCAACATCAGGATAACCCTCTGTAAACTCTGGCATATTTGTTGGAAGTCCAGCACCTGTAATGATTATATCAATTCCAGCGGCACATGCATCTCTTGCAATTCTCTCATAATCATTACTAGCATAAAGAATATTTACCGCAAGTGGGTTACCATCAGCAATTTTTCTTGCATTATCAATAACTGCCCTTAAGCCTTCTGTAGAATAAAAATTTGACTCATGAAGTGGTCTGTCATTGATATCTTTGGCACTATATTTTCTTTCTTTGTAGTAGCCCGTTCCTACAGAGCTTATAACACCAAGTCCACCTTCGCTACTTACAGTACCAGCTAGTTTATCCCAACTAATTCCTAATCCCATACCACCTTGCACTATTGGTTTTTTTATCGTATATTTACCTATTTTCAATGGCTTAAATGACATTTATACTACCTTTAACTTAGCAAATTTTCTTTTTCCAACTTGGAGCACATACTCACCACTTTTAAGTTGTAGCTGTTCATCAGCTAACTTAACCTGATCTATCTTTACCGCACCTTGCTTTATATCTCTTCTTGATTGTGAAGTTGATGGAGATATTTTACACTCTACCAAAGCCTTTGCAATCCACACCGGTCCATCCATATTGTACTCTTTTATATCAGATGGTAGCTCATTTTTCTTATGAACATTATTAAACTCTTCTTTTGCTTTTAAAGCTTCTTCTTTATTGTGGTATCTAGTAACTAATTCGATAGCTAAATTCTCTTTTGCAAGTTTTGGATGAAGTTTTCCACTTTTAACATCTGCTTTACATGTAGCAATTTCATCAAGGCTTAAAGAGCTTAAAAGCTCATAATATCTCCACATCAAATCATCACTAATACTTAAAATTTTTCCAAACATATCACTAGGTGCATCAGTCACTCCAATATAGTTACCAAGAGACTTACTCATCTTATTTACACCATCAAGACCTTCTAGAAGAGGCATCATTACTACTGCTTGTTCTTTACCTGTATTGTAAGTTCTTTGAAGTTGCCTTCCCATAAGAAGATTAAACTTCTGATCCGTTCCACCCATTTCAATATCACACTTCATTGCTACACTATCATAGCCTTGAAGAAGTGGATATAAAAATTCGCTAATCGAAATTGGAGTTTGTGATTTATAACGCTTTTCAAAATCTTCACGCTCTAGCATACGAGCTACATTAAAAGTAGTAGTAAGCTCGATTATGCCAGCGGCACCTAATTCTTCGAGCCACTCAGAGTTAAACATTACTTTAGTTTTTTTGGGATCTAATACCTTAAAAACTTGTGTTTTGTAACTCTCTGCATTTTTAAGTACAGTATTGCGATCTAACTTTTTTCTTGTTTCATTTTTTCCCGTTGGATCACCAATCATTCCTGTAAAGTCACCAATTAAAAACTGTACAATAGCACCATATTTTTGTAAAACTGCCATCTTTTGAAGTAAAACTGTGTGACCTAAGTGCAAATCAGGAGCTGTTGGATCAAATCCTGCCTTTACATAATAGTTCTTGCCACTCTCAAAATACTCTTTTAAAAGTATCTCAATACGCTCCATATCTATAATCTCTGCTACGCCTCTTTTAATTTCGTTTATTGCTTCTTTTATCATTACTATCCTATACTATTTTATATACATCATTTACTGATACAAAATCAATAATTTTATATTTTGTTTTTAATTTTTCTCTTGCTAACTCAATATTTTTATCAGGGAGTTCAAGTATCATTTCAAAGAAATCAGCATGACCCTCTTCTGACTTGCCTAACTCAATGGTTATAAGATTGATTTGCATTTTAGCTAAATATTGTAAAAAAGTTGCTAAAGAGCCTCTTTTGTTTTCTAAACTAACTATCAATTTATATCTTTCTGGTGCCTCTCTTGTCCACTTGACAAATATCATTTGGTCTTTTTGTTCCATCAAAGCAGCTGCTCTTTCGCAAAACTTATGATGAACCATAACACTACTACCTTTTTTAAAGCCTACTATATCGTCACCTCTTTTTGGGTGACAACAATAATCAAAAAGAACATTTGAAATATTTTGATTTGAGTAAATTACTATATTGTCAAACTTCTGTTTCTTTATGTTGTATCTATCTATATTAAAAAATGGAAATAAAATTTTATCACTTTTTGGATACTTTTTAAGTGCATTAACTATATTTTTAAAATACTCAGAGTCAATTGCAATTCTAAATATTTTATTATCTATATTCTCTTTCTCAATCCACTGCTTTAACTTTCTTTCTTTTACATTAAACACTGAAGTAAGAAGTGAAATTGCAACTTTGTAGTTTATCTCTTTCATTTTTTGTCTACAATTTACTGCTATTGCATTTCTTGCTTTACCAGTTTTTACACTATTGACCCAACTACACCTGTATTGAGGTTCATCTGATGTAATAATTCTTACAATATCGCCATTTTTAAGCTCGGTAAGAAATGGTGTTCTTTGTTTATTGACATAGGCTTTTTGTGCATATATGCCAACCTCTGTATGAACTTCATATGCAAAATCCAAAACAGTTGCTCCACGAGGTAGTGTAAAGATATCTCCCTTTGGAGAAAACACAGCTATATCCTCACTATATAAATTATCTTTTGCAATTTCATAAAACTCTTCAATATCTTCACTACTATCATCTTGTGCTTTAAAATCATTTAGCCACTCTAGTTTTGGATTCAATCCTCCACTTTTATACTTCCAATGGGCTGCAACTCCAAACTCTGCAGTTTTGTGCATATCTCTTGTTCTAATTTGAGATTCTATAATAGACTTGTTATCAAAAACAGTTGTATGAATTGTTTGATACCCATTCTCTTTAGGAATAGCAATATAATCTTTAAATCTTGATATTAAAGGATTAAAATTTTGATGAATTATACCAAGTACGCGATAACAATCAATAGGTTGATTTACTATAACACGAATTGCTAGCATATCAAGAACCTCTTCAATTGATACACCTTTTCTTTGTAATTTAAGGTAAATAGAGTAATAGTGTTTTACTCTTTTCTCAATTTCAAAATCATTTTCACTAAATCCATTAGTAAGCATAAGAGTTTTAGTTTTAGATGTAAAATGATTTAATCTAAGCTGCAGTTGTTGTGAGTGCTCTTGTATATAGTCATCTATCTTTTTATATTCATTAGGAAGTACATACTTAAAACTTAAATCTTCTAATTTATTTTTAATAGAAGATATACCTAATCTATGTGCAATTGGTCCATATACTACTATAGTTTCTTCACTAATTCTTATCTGTTTTGCTTTGCTTAGAGAGTCAAGTGTAAGCATATTGTGTAATCTATCACAAAGTTTAATCACTAATACTCGTATATCATTAGTAGAGGCTAAAAGCATTTTTCTAAAACTAAGTGCTGAAGATATCATCTTTTCATCTGAAGTAGATGGGATTAATTCACTATCCCTTATCTCCATGATTTTAGTTAAACCCTCAACTAGATGGGCAACTTCATTATTAAATTCTAAAGAAACTTCATCTATAGAGCAGCATGTATCTTCTACTACATCGTGGAGTAAAGAGGCTATTATCATATCCTCTCCACCACCCATATATGCAACAAAAGTAGAGACTAAAATAGGGTGTATAGCATATGCCTCTCCACTCTTTCTAAACTGTCCTTTGTGCTTTGTTTGCGTGAAAGATAGAGCTTTTTCTATATGTTCTGTTTTGGGAACAAAATCATATAGAAGTTTAATTGCATCTTCAACATTCTTACAAGAATTAACACGCTCTATTAACTGTTCCACCCCTAAGTTTACTCTTCTTTTTGTAAAAATGACTCTATAGAAACTTTACCTTCTGCGATTTCCAAAAGAGCAATATCGGTAAATTTACTATCCGAATCAATATTTTTAACTAATGGCTCTGCTCCATTTGCTAACTGTCCAGCACGCTTTGCTACAAGTAGTGCTAATTTATATCTATCATCTCCTACAAACTGTAGTGCTTTTGCTGTTATTTTTTCTGTTCTCATTTATATTTCCTTTTTTACTATTGAACATTTTGAATAATCACCATTTATGATTTCCAAAAGGTTATTTTTTACAAACATGTTACATATTATTATTGGAAGATTATTGTCTTTTGCTAATGCAATTGCTGTATCATCCATCACCTTTATGTGATCTGTCATAGCTCTATCATATGTTAGCTCATTTAACTTTTGTGCATCTAAAAACTTTTTAGGGTCTTTATCGTAAACACCATCTACCTTTGTAGCTTTAATTATCATATCTGAATCAATCTCAATTGCTCTTAGGGTTGCTGCTGTATCAGTTGTGAAATATGGATTTCCAGTTCCTGCAGCAAAGATTACGATTCTGCCTTTTTGCAAATTGCGTTGTGCGCGGCGTACAATAAATGTTTCACAAATAGCTTCCATTTTAATGGCACTTTGAACTCTTACTTCCATTCCAACATATTCTAAAGCCTCTTGCATTGCAATTGAGTTTATGACAGTAGAAAGCATACCCATGTAATCGCCACTTGTTCTTTTTATAATTCCATCTTTTGCAGCACTTACTCCACGAATGATATTGCCTCCACCAATAACAATACCAACTTCAATGCCACTATTAACTAATGTTTTTATCTCTTCTGCGATGAATTTTAGTATAGATGTGTCTATTCCAAAACCATTTTCACCAGCCAATGCTTCACCTGAAAACTTAACCAATACTCTTTTCTTTGCCATTACTTGCCTTTTAAAATTTGCGGATTATACAATAAAATACCTTAGTATCTTATCAACTCTAAAGGATTTATATGATAACTCTTCTGTGTAACCTCAAAAGAGAGATCATCCTCTACTCTACCGATTACATAACCTTTTTTAATTTTTTTGCCTACTTTGATTGTTGGAGCGATTTTTGAAAGATGTGCATAAATAGTATGAATACCATAACTATTTTCTATAATAACAACTTTATCTAAAATAGCTGTATCTTTTGCATAAACAACTTTACCTTTTAAGACATTTTTAACTTTTGCATTTTTTGTTTTTGAAGTTAAAATTACCGATTCATTAAAAATTTTTATATTATAAATTGGATCTGTATATCTACCAAACTTTCTCTTAACTACAAAGTTATCCAATGGAGCGATTGTCTTTTTACCTCTATACTTTTTTACTCGACTACTCTGATAGGATGAACCTATTTGCCTCACTGTCATTTTACCATTTATATGTGAATTTTTTTGCGCCTTTTTAATAGCTGCAAGTCGTTTTTTCTTCTCTTTTTCATTCTCTTTATCTCTGATAATTTTTAGTTTTTTTAAAGTTGCTCTAAGCTCATTTCTCTCTCTTTCTACTCTATAAAGTCTCTTTTTATACAGCTTTTTTTGTAAATTTAATTTTTTGATACTCCTCTCTTTAGAGATTTTTAAAGATGCATATTTTTTCTTTTTTTCTTTAAGGTTTTTAATTGAGGTTTTAATATCTTTAATTTGTGAGTTTTGTATATCTATTTTCTTATTTATCTTATTATAATCCGAAGATAGTTTTGAAAACTCCTTTTGCATAATGACACCAATTTTATCAACCGCTTCTTCAACTAAAATATTATCAGCAGAATCTTGATACCCTTTATCGCTAACTAAATAAAATGAAAAATCTTCTGCAATTAACTTTACAATCTTTTTTTCAAGATTTTTTTTACTTTTAATAAGTTTCATATTTTGTGTAGCAAGGTCTTTTAAATTCACCTCTTTATCTTTAACCAAGTTACTATTTCTAGCTATGGTTTTTCCTAAATTATTTATCTGTATTTTAATATTAGATAGATTTTTTTCCTCTTTGATAATATCATTTGCAATATCTTTTAATTTTTTATTTATATCTCTTTCAACTCTACTTTTTGATTTTAAAGTTTTTTTATTTTTATCTATTTTTGAATCAATCCCTGCAGAAAAAAGTGCAAAGTGAATAGCTAGTACAAAAAGAAGTATTCTCATTCTTTATTCATCTTTCTTATTACGATTGTAACTATAAAAAGTGAAAAAAGCAGTGAAATTCCAAGAAGTATACCTGTATCGTGAACTAAATTAAACTTAGGTATTGTAATATTTAGACTACTTGTAAAATCTTTTACATTATCAAATTTTGGGAAAAAAATGAAGAATACTCCCACAAGAGCTGTGCTAATAAAAGAATCAACAACTACTAACCTATATAAGACTGCACTTTTCATCCAAAAGGGTGCACCAAAAAGTGTCATTATTGCCATACGATCTTTGTGTTCTAAAAGCCATATTTTCATCTGTTTAAACATAAGAAACAGTGATATTATGACTATCAGTACAGAAAAAATAAGAGATGTATTTTTAAGAGCTTGAAACATTCTATATATTTTATTATGTGTTTTACTAAATGTCTCAACTTTTGTAATAAAACCACTCGCAAGTAGCTCTTTTTTAATCCGTTCTATCTCTTGTATGCTTGGAAATGCTTTAAGTTTAATAGAATAGAACTTTGGAAGTGCAATTTTTAGAAGTGATATGTTTTTAGAAGATATATTGCCTTTTAATCTATCCAATATTTTTTTTGAACTTATCTCTTCAAGTGATTTAATACCACTGATTCTACTCTTAACCACAGCTTTAGATAATGGCTTTGAAGCAACAACAACTATAGAGTAATCTTGAGTCAATTTTGTCTCATAGTTTTTAACTATTTTCTCCATCAAAAATGTAAACTGCAATGAAAAAAGAAGAATAAAAAGTGGCAATATAACAGAAAGATGATTCTTAAGAGACCTCATATACAACCCCGCTTTCTAGGAAGAAATGTTTATAATCAATTCCCAAAGTAGATGGTATGTGGTGTGTTACAACAACAACTGTAGTCCCTAAATGCTCTCTTGCATTTTTTAGAAGATCCCATATTACCTCACTTGAATACTCATCTAAGTTTCCTGTTGGCTCATCAGCTAGTATCATAACTGGGTTATGAGCTAATGCCCTTGCCATAGCAACTCTTTGTTGCTCTCCACCACTTAGCTCTAGTGGATATTTATCTGCTTTATGCAAAAGTTTAACATGCTTTAAAAGTTTTTGTGCTTGCTTTAGACAAACTCCCTTTGAAAAACCACCAATCATTAGAGGTAACATAACATTTTTTTCTACTGTCCACTCATTGATAAGTCTGTAATCTTGAAAAACAATCCCTAAATATCTTCTTAGTACATTTAATTTTGATGAAGTAATGCTTTTAATATTTACACCACAAACTTTCAAATCCCCTCTTTTAGGTACTAACTCACCGTACATTGACTTTAAAATTGTTGATTTTCCACTACCGCTTTTACCAGTTATAAAAACAAACTCATTTGGATTAATCTTCATTTGTGCTTCAGTTATGATTGGCTCATCTCTTCCGTATGCTAAAGTTAAATTTTCAGCACTAATTACATGTTCCATATATACTCTTTAATCAACTCATGTGCTTTTTCGTTATCTTTCGTTGCTAAAACATTATCTGGCATATAAACTACCTCATCTTTTTTTATGTAAATATAACTATGCTCATTTCTTTGACTAGCACCAAAAGAGACTCTAATAAGTCCTTCTTCTTTATTTATAGTAAATATTTCTTCAATATGAGCAAAAAAATCATCCCCTCTTAAAGTTGTCTCTTCAAATCTACTGCTTAATTTAGCAAAATCAATCTTTTTATCAAACTTTAATCGCCCTATATTTTCAATAGGTTCTGAGTTTTCATGATTTGTCATAGTTATATCGTATATATCTTTTTCTTGTCTTTTCCATCTATCTTCATACTTACTACTTACTTCCAAATCACTGTTTTTGTTTATGTGTAATTCAACTTTTTGCTGATTTATAAACTCTCCAAAAGAGTACTCGAAGTAGTTGTCACTATCTGTTCTAAGCTCTAGTGTTCCACCAACTTTTAAAGCTCTTTTAGATTCATCTATAAATCTTTCACTTATGACTCTACGATGTGGTTTTTTGTCCCATGGAACTGGAAAATGAACAAATATTTTCTCTACACTATTTGATTGTAAAAATTCTAAAAAGGTTCTTGCATCATAGTCCACTACTAAAATGTTTTCTATATTTTGAAGTTCACACTGCTTTAAAACTTGTTCAATTGATGGTTTATGAATTTCTAGACCAATTACAAGCTTATTTGGATTCTTTTTTGCTTGATACAATAAGTGTCTACCACTACCGAATCCAACTTCTACTAGAATCTCTTTTGTAGTTCTAAACTCATTTGCAAAATACTCCATACTCTTTAAATATGGAGATATTTTCAAGCTTCTCTCTTTTTTAGACTCAATATTTGAATTTGTAGTCTTAGTATTAGTTAAATCTCTAAAGTCTTTTAGGGCTTGTTGAAGTATTGCTACTTGTGATGGTCTAGTTATTTTATCACCTTTGATTAAAAAACCATTTTTGTTCTTATGAATTTTAAGAAGCATATCACTATCTTGAGTACTACACATTACAAGTCTCTCACCTCTTTTTGAGACTGCTACAAATTTAAAATTACTCTTTCCATAGGTAGACGGATAGTTTGGCTCAGAAAACTCTTTTGTGTGAAAATTTGGCATTAATCTTTTGGTATTTCAATAACTATATTTTCTGACGGGTTTGATGCTAAACCAAACTTATCAATTGCTATGACATTGTACTTGTATTCTACACCTCTTACTACATCATTATCTATAAAATTTGTACTCCTAATACCAGTAAATATTTTTTTCTTCCCGTTAAATTCTTTTATAACATTATATTTAACAGCTCTGTCGTCTCTGTTAGTCCAAGCTATACTAATACTTCTGCCATCATTATTTGAGGATGTAATTACAACAGCTTCAGGAATGTCCAAAGAGCTTCCTTTAACAGCTTGAGACTGTCTTAGTGACTCTAATCCGTCCTTATCAACTGCTGTTACATAGTAAAAATATGATTTGCCATTCTCATTTACAAGGTCTTCGTATCTTGTATCTTTAGTCTTTGCAAGATAGCTATAAAAAAGCATTGTATTTATAGATCTATATACTTTATAATAAGAAAAATCTTTCTCACTTGATGGGTCCCATGTAAGAATTATCTTTTTAGGAACATCTACAGTTGCCTTTAAATTTTTTACCTTTAATGGCAATGGTTTTGTACCTGCTTCTACTATTTTACTCGGTTTAGAAATAAGTCCATCATATGTTTTTACTTTAACTCTATATCTATAAACTCTATTTTCTTTTAAGCCAGCATCAATATACTCTGCATTTAATCTTCCCTTCACAACTCCTATCTTTTCCCATTTTGTAGAAGTAAATTCATTTCTTTCAACTATATAAGACTCTACTCTTGGAGAAGTATGTGGTCTCCATACAAGTTTTACTCTATTTGGAAGGCCTCTAATCGCCTTTAAAAATACAACTGATTCAATAAGAGGCATTGTTTTTACAGATATTGTATCACCTGCCACTGACTCTCTCTTATCGAAAGAAAAAGATGAAAAACGGTAGTAGTACTGTGTAGCTGGCTTTAAATTAACATCAACATAGTGAGAACTATACTTGTCTTTAATTGTCGCTACTCTCTCTAGTTTTCCATTTTGCTTATCAGGATTAGAACGATATATATAATACCCAGCTACTCTTTCATCGCGACTTGGTTTCCACTCGAATCCTACTTCTGTAATATCCGATATAAACTTAATATCAGACAACATTGGTAGCGTTTGATCAATAACTGGCTTCTTTGGTGGCTTTGGATCTGTTGTACAACCACTAACGAAAAGCAGTAAAACGCTCAATAATATAAGAGCTATTAATTTTTTCATCTATCTCATCCTTGTTAAAATATTTTTGTAGTACCTGGTTAAAATCCTCAAATGGTGGAGCGATGACTTGCATAAACTCTTTTGTTATAGGATGCTTTAGGTACAATATATATGCGTGTAACATAACTCTTGATATTTTACCCTTATGGCTCTTAAAACCGTATAAATCATCTCCTAAAATATGGCGAGACAGGCTATTTAGATGAACTCTTATCTGATGTGTTCGTCCTGTAAAAAGCTTTGCACTTATTAACTCTTTTTTTTCATCTTTACCAAGACAAAGCTTACAAAAAGCACTTTTTGACTCTCTGCCTCCTGCTACAACATCCATCTTTAACCTATTGTTTCTATTTCTTGCTATTGGCTTATCTACGATAGTATCCGTCTTTAGAGGAATATCAACAATCGCAAGATAGTATCGTCCCATACTTTTATCTTGAAGTTGTTCAGTTAGACCCATATGCGCCTCATTGTTTTTTGCTATAACTAAAGCCCCACTTGTTTCTTTGTCTATTCTATGAACTATTCCATGTCTCTCATCTCCACTAATTGTTGAAAGAGAAATTCCTCTTTTTATAAGCCAATCAACAACCGTAGCCTCTTTCACACTAGGAGCTGGATGTATTGTCAAATATGGGGGCTTATTGATTACCATGATATCATCATCTTCATATAGAACTTCTATATCAAAATCAACTTCGTAACTCTCTTTTTCTTTTACAGCTTGTACAAAATCGTACTCAACAATATCATCTATTTTTACTTTAAAACTACATTTTTTAATATCATTTTTTTCAACTTTTACTCCAACTTGTTTTATAAGTTGTTCAATTTGGTTCCTTGGCAGTGTCAATTCTTTACTCATCACAGCATCTAATCTTCCATTTTCTTTACATCTAAAGGTCATTTAACTCTCTTTTTTGTATAATGTTCTATCAAAACACTAAGGTTCTTTTTTGCTACAAATTGATAGACGCATATTTACACATTTTGATTTTTTAATTCCTATTTTGGTAATCCCTATTATAGGACTATCATTTTACCTAATTAATGAAGCAAATACCATACTTGCAAATAAACAGATGGTATATTTTAGTGTAGGTTTCTTCGCTTTTATGTTTTTTTTTCTAATTCCCATTAGAAAAATAGAGTGGGTTATACCTATGTTTTATTGGGTAACCATATTTTTACTCATAAGTGTAGATTTTTTTGGTGTATCCAAATTAGGAGCTAGAAGATGGCTAGAGATTCCATTTGTTCACTTTACAATACAACCTTCAGAAATATTAAAACCTGCATTCATACTAATGCTAGCATATCTTATTAAGCACAATCCACCCGAAGAAGAAGGTTATGGATGGAAATCGTTTTTTAAACTAAGTTTCTACATACTTCTACCTTTTTTTCTTATAGCAAAAGAACCAGACCTTGGCACAGCAATGGTCCTTCTCATAGTTGGTTATGGTATATTATTTGTTATTGGTGTTAACAAAAAAATATGGATTACACTATTTTTAGCTCTTGCAATTAGCGTTCCATTTTTATACAACTCTTTGCATGATTACCAAAAAAAGCGTATTACAGACTTCATATCTGAAAAGCCTAGTTATCATGTTAGACAGTCTATTATTGCGATTGGAAGTGGTGGTTTAGATGGAAAAGTAAAAGATGAAGCAACACAGACTCACTTCAAGTTTTTACCAATCTCTACAAGTGATTTTATATTTGCTTATCATGTAGAAAGATTTGGGTTTTGGGGTGCTTTAGGGCTTATTAGCTTTTATGCATTTCTTATTATGCACCTTATCTCTCTTAATTTTAAATTTAAAAAAGATTATTTTGGACAAGTCATGACAACTGGGATTGCCCTTGTTATATTTGTATATATGGGTGTAAATATATCTATGACTATAGGTTTTGCTCCAGTAGTAGGGGTTCCTCTACCATTTTTTAGCTATGGGGGGAGTAGCTTTATAACCTTTATGGTATTTTTTGGTATTTTAGAAAATCTTCTTACATTTAGGTTTGATAGAACATATAAATCAGTAAAATACAATATTTAACTGTTATTTTAGTTTACTTTAAAGTTTTTATGGGTAGAATGTCACTTCCGAAAATAAGGGTTCTTAGCTCAGTTGGTTAGAGCTCTCGGCTCATAACCGAGCGGTCACTGGTTCGAATCCAGTAGAACCCACCACTTGTTTTCATTTCATAATCAACTATAAATATATATACAAGCTCTACATGTAGAGCTATTCAGCTTTTGCTTTCTTACCAATAGTTGATATGATTTCCATATATATGCTATCTGCATCTTTTTTACTTGCTTCATCTATACACATTGTAATTTCTGTAAACTCTATTGCCTTTGGCTCTTCATCGTTGATTGCAAACTTGCATTTTAAATCCCAGAAATCTGCATCATTTGGAAGTGGTTTTCTTTTTTCTCGTTTTATATACTTTCTTATCTCATGCTTTATAGCATCAAGTTGTCTTTGTGGATTTTTATTGCCCTCTTTTAGCTTAAATACTTTTTTCATAAAACTATATCCTTTTCTACTTGTTCGTCCCATAAAACATAAGCCCTAGAACCATTTGATTTGGTCTGTCCTCCAGCTTTTTTACCCTCTTGTGTTAGGTGATAATCTTTGTTTTTTTTCTCAAGATATCCCATCTGTACAAATTTTTTGTTTAATTCGTTTGTTTTTATCTCTAATTTCAAAGCTAGTTTTGAAGTAGTCAGTTGTGTTTTTGCCATATTTAATTTTCCTTTAGTCTAGATTATATCTGATTTATGGTAAAATTCTACTATGCTAGAAAACAAAAATTACTCTTACTTGCTTGTAGCCTCACAGTTTACATGTATATCTCTACTCATTATAGTCAATCTTGGTATGTTTACAAAAAGCCTGTCTATTGGTCTGTTCTTAACTGGTGTTGGATTTTTTTTCTATACGCTAATGTTTAACAAAATCTCAAACTTCAACATCATACCAGATATTAAGAATGAAGCAAAACTTATAACTACAGGGCCATACAGATATATCCGTCATCCAATGTACTTTGCAGTTCTAATCACTATGTTTGCACCTCTAAGCTATAGTTTTAGCTCAACAAACATACTTATATCCACAATACTTACTATAACCATGATTGCAAAAGCAAAAAAAGAGGAATTTCTCTGGAGCCACAAGTTTAGTAAGTACTGCACATATATGAAAAAGACAAAGATGATAATCCCCTATTTCATATAGATTTTATTGCCTCTTTGATGGCATTGACCAGCTTATCTATCTCATCTTTCGTGTGAGTAAAATGCACACTAATTCTAAGCCAACCTGGTTTTTCATCAAAGTCTTGCCCATCTAAAAGACCAAGTAAGTCATGACCATATGGACCAGCACAGCTACACCCTGCTCTTGTTTGTATGCCGAAGTTATCTGAGAGATACTTAGATATTTTAAATGGACTTATAGCTGAAAAATTTAGCGAAAAAATTGGAAGTTTTTCTTGGTCAACCCTACAAAACAACTTGACCCCATCTATCTGTTTTATTTGCATACCAAAGTGATATTTTAGCTCTTCTTCTCTCTCTTTTATAGCTTCTAATCCAATTTCATTTCTTAGATTGTATGCTAAAGATGCTCTTATAAACTGAAGTATTCCTGGTGTTCCTGCATCTTCAAGCAGCTCAAAGTCATCTAAAAAATCATGAGTTTTTCTAGAAACATATGCAACAGTTCCACCACCTGCAAATGTTGGTTTTTCCCCTAAGCAGAGCTGTTTTTTAATGATTAATAATCCACAACTACCTACACCACCTAAGAGTTTATGTGGAGATAAAAACAGTGCATCAAAATAGTTACAATCTATATTCATATATGGTGATGCTGCTGCTGCATCTAAGCAGACTATTCCACCAAACTCTTTTACTAATTTATAAATTTTTTTATAATCACTCAAAATACCAGTTACATTTGATGCGACCGAAAAAGAAGCTATGATTTCTCTATCAGAATTTTTTTCAAGAATATCTCTAAAAAAATCAAAATCTATACTATCCTCTTCATTAAGAGGAACGCGAACAACTTCACATAACCCTTCTCTAAAACTAACTTCGTTAGAATGATGCTCATAAGGACCAATAAATACCAAAGGTACATTTTTAGGTTCTATTTTATACCTACTTCTTGTTTTTGGAGGAACATATATTCCTAACAGCTCTTGCAGTTTTTTTATTGCTCCTGTTGCCCCTGTTCCTGTTGGTAGAAGGTAAAAACTATCATCTAAATCTAAGGACTTTTTTAAACTTTGTCTTGCTTTTAGATAGTATTTACCTGTTATAACTGCGTTTGATGAGACTTCAGAGTGAGTATTAGCATATGTTTCTAGTATGTTTCGCATCTCATCTTCAATAGGTCTATATGCCAAACCAGAGGCAGTATAATCAAAATAAAGAACACCTTTTTTTAGTATTATATTTTCTCTAATATTTTTCATTTTACAAGCTTTGCTAATTCATTAACATTTTTTCTCATTAAAAACCTTTCAATTCGAATATATTTCACTATTTTATCTAATTTTATTATATTTTGGAGTAAAATATATTTTTGTGAGGAGTTATAGTGAAAAAAATTATGATATTTATATTATTGTTTCCAGTTTTTCTTTTTAGTGGTGTTTTTGACCATCTATTAAATAAAGATCAAAACTACCTGTTTGAGCACAACTTCAGGTGTAGAAATTCTATATGTATTACAAGTGAGAAAAACATATTTGATGATGATACACTTGAAGACATTGTTAAAGTTGTTAAAGTTGTTTTAGATAACAAAAAAGCAGTCTTTAAAATCGAAGTAGAGTTAACATATCATAATGAGAGAAAAGAGGCCTTTTATAAAGCTTTAAAACAGGATATAGATTTAAAAAACAACATAGAATATAAGCTATATGACACTAATGACAAATATGGGAATCACACATTTATTGAGATAACTGACACAAAGAGAAAAAAAGAGTATATAGAATTTTTAACTCAAAAATACTACAAAATTATGAAAAGTTACAAACCATGAATATAGTAATAGCAGGAGCAGGTCAAGTTGGCTACTTTTTAGCAAAAGAGCTTATGAATGATAACAGTGTAACTCTAATAGATAGCAATCAAAAAACTATACAAAACATAGATGAAACACTTGATGTTTTAAGTATTTGCGGTGATGTTGAAAACCCACATACATATAGAAATATAAAAGATGATATTGATCTTTTTATAGCTGTTACTGACTCTGATGAAGTCAATCTCCTCTCATCTCTTATTATTGATAATATAGTTCAAGTTGAAAAAAAAATAGTACGGCTCAAAAATGATTTTTTTATGAGTGATAAAATTAAAAATAGGCTTAATATAACAGATATTATTACTCCAGCTATAAATGTTGCAAAAATTTTTAATTATCTTGTTGATTTTCCTCATGCAAATAACATAAAAACTTTCAATTTGACCAAAGCTATGCTTCTTTCTATGCGTACATTTAATGAATTTGAACCCATACTAGTTTCTACATTTAAAAAAGAGCTAAATGACAAAATTATAGTAGCAGGCATTGAAAGAGGTGAAAAGTTTTTCATACCAGACGAGATGGCAATGCTAATGCCAAATGATCTAGTATACTTTTTCATCTTCCCTTCTCAAATGAGTGATATAAGACTTACGATATGCAATAAACCAACAAAAAAAGAGATAAAGAACTGTATAATCTATGGAGCAAACCAACTTGGCATCGAAATAGCAAAAGTTTTAGCAAAAAAAGGTCTCAATATAAAACTTATAGATAAGTCTTTAGAAGAGTGTATGCTTGCAAATAATATTTTAAAAAATAGTGTAGAGGTAATTAAAAGTAACTACAATCTTGATCTACTCTTAGAAGAGCATGGAAAAAATACTAACATGTTTATTTCTGCAACAACAAATGATGAATTTAACATAACAAAATGTCTTGAAGCACAACAGATAGGAATTGAAAAAGTCGTTGGTATTCACAATCATAGACAATATGCATCTTTAATGAGAAAATTAGGCATTGAAGTTATTAGAGGTGAAAAAATGAGTGCCTATTACAGTATATTAGAACAAATTTCATCTTCTGATTTTACAACACAAAGGTCATTTTGTGGTGGTAATGCCGTTGCACACTTAATAAAAATACCCAATAAACTAGTTGGAAAGAAAATCGAAATCAGTAATAAAATATATGAAAAAGGAATCTTTTATATACAGCGAGAGAAAAAATTTATACCATATAAAAATATAGAGCTATTTAAAGAAGATGATATCATAATATATTTCTCTTTAACAGAAGAGTCAAAAGCTATCAGTGAATGGTTTTATTATATAGATGAATAAAAAAAATATATTAAAATTCATCTCTACAGTTGGTATGGTTGTATTTTTTGCGCTATTAATTCCTCCAATTATAGGCCTATTTTATGGTGAAAATGTAACTATTTATATAATAACTATGCTCTTATTGTTTGCACTAAATGGTCTTGTATTTTATATATTAAAAAATCACAATTTAACTTTGAGTATCAAAGACAGCATTATATCTGTCAATTTAGTCTGGATTCTTTTAGGTATTGGTGGTGCTATACCTTTTGTTTTGATGCTAGATATAAGCTTTTTTGATGCTTTTTTTGAATCCATTAGTGGATTTACAACAACAGGGGCAACTGTGTTTTCTAATGTAGAAGCACTTCCTCATAGTATACTTTTTCACAGAAGCCTTACTCACTGGCTTGGAGGTATGGGTATCATAGTTTTAGGTGTTGGACTTCTTCCTCTTTTAAATCCAAATGGTTCCCTCTCTTTATTTAAAGCGGAATCAACTGGTATTTCAATTGATAAAATTTCACCAAAAATAAGAGATACAGCCTCAAGACTATGGACAATTTATATAGTTTTTACTCTTGTCAACTTCCTCTTTCTCATTATATTTGGTATGAATTGGTTTGATGCATTGGCACATGCACTCTCAACTATATCAACTGGCGGCTTTTCAACAAAAAATAGTTCATTAGGATACTTTCAAAATGATGGAATTTTATGGGTTACAATATTTTTTATGTATATTTCTAGCATTAACTTTATATCTCATATTAGATTTTTTATGGGAGAGAAAACAGCATACTTTCATGAAGAGTTTAAGTGGCTTACAGCTATGCTAATTGCATTGTCATTAGGATTGGCTTTGGTGCATGTAACAAATAGCAGTGATAGCTTTTATGTTGCATTAACCCATGCAACTTTTTCTGTAGTTTCTATATCAACAACAACAGGTTTTGCAACAATCAACTATGAAACTTGGGGTAATATAGCTGTTATGATAATATTTCTAGCAATGATTCTTGGTGGTAATACTGGTTCTACCGCTGGAGGTATAAAAAGCATTAGACACATAATATTTTTTAAAAATATATTTTTTGAAATAAAAAAATCGCTGCATCCAAATACAATTTCATCAATTTTTATTGACAATAAAGAAATTAAAAATCATACAATCCGTTCTGTATTTGGCTTTCTTTCTCTCTTTACATTAACTATATTTATAACTATGGCATATCTATATGCAAGGGGGCTTGATGAGATGAGCTCTCTCTCAACTGCAATCTCTATGGTAGGTAATATTGGACCTGGTTTTGGACTAACAGGACCCACTGAAAATTATGGCTTTTTTACTTGGTATGATAAAATCGTACTTAGTATAGCCATGATTATTGGTAGACTAGAGTGCTATACCGTTTTTATTATTTTTTCTAGATCTTTTTGGAAAAAATTTTAAATGAGTCTAAAAGATTTCCATAAACAGTATCCCCATCTTGATATTCAAGAGTCTATTGAATTTTACTCTATTTTTGATGGGCACCCTTTTTTAAAATTTTTAAAACTTGATGGTGATTTGGAGACATGTATACAAAACAATATATTAAATAGAATTGATGAGTTAAAACCATACTTTATCTATGATAAAAATGAAAAATTTCAATCTGATTTAGAGTCAATTTTAATGCGTCTTGCTATAGGAGATCGAAAAAGTTACACCATATACAAAAAAGAAAATATATCCCAATTAAGAGGAAGATCTCTTTATAAATCTCTTTTTGAAAACAATATTATTAAAAAAGAGATGAGCAGAGAAAAGCCGATAAAAGAGTTCAAAGGTCAACTAATTAAAAAATCTCTAAGAAAATATCAAATACAAGATAAAATACACTTTTGCAATAACTTTACTCGTTTTTGGTTTACTTTTATCTCTCCAAATATAAATAATACTCTACATGTAAAGGATATTATAAAAAAAATTGAGCAGTATATTAGCCTATGTTTTGAAGAATTAAGTAATGAGCTTTTAATAAAACAGTATAAAAAACATAATATACTAAGTTTTGGGAGCTATTGGGATAAAAATATTGAAATTGACCTACTAATTGAGACAAAAGATGGTACAATAATAGCAGGTGAAACAAAGTGGAAAAACCACAAAGTATGCAAAAACATACTAAAAACCCTACAATATAAATCACAAAGAGCTAAACTTGGAGCTACAAAATTTGCTATTTACTCTAAAAGTGGGTTTAGTAAAGAGCTAAAAAGCAAAAAAAGTGATGATATTTTACTATTTGAGTTGGATGATTTTAAGGAACTATATTGATTGATGAAAGTTTACTAAATAGCTTAAGCAATAAAGAGAAAGAGATTTTTAAAAAGGGATTAGAAGACCTTATTAACCAAACTTATGTTATTGAAGATGAATATAAAAAGCTTAATGAATCTTATATGTCACTTCAAGATTTTATTGCTCAAATCATAGAAGTTCAGCCAAATGCACTCTGGGTATTAGATGTGAATGGTGATGTTTTTCTACAAAACAGTGAAGCAAAAAAAATTCCTGAACTTTTAAAAAAGATAGATACAAAACAAAGTACAGGTGAAATAGAGTGCAATGGGTCATTTTATCTTGTAAAAGTTGCCCTTCATAATGATAAAACTGTTATTAGTGTAACAGATATAACCGAAGAAAAAAGAAAGGAGCGTCTTGCTTCTATGGGGCAAGTTGCGGCTCACCTATCTCATGAAATCAGAAATCCCATTGGCTCAGTTGCACTTTTAGCCTCTACGCTTTTTAAAAGGGCGGACATTAAAAATAAGCCTCTTGTTTTAGAGATTAAAAAAGCTATATGGAGGGTTGAGCGAATCATTAAAGCTACACTGCTTTTTACAAAAGATCTTCAGCTAAATATTCAACACTTTTACTTAGACGAGCTAAATGAAGAGTGTGATTTGGCAATAGAACAATATACTTTTTCAAAAGATATAGATTTTTCTTTTAGGCTCCCTCATAAAGAGATAAAAGGAGATTTTGAGCTTCTCTCTCTTGTTTTACAAAATTTTATATTCAATGCCATTGATGCTATTGAAGAGGATGATAAAGATGGTGGTAGAGTAGATATAGAGTATTTTAATGATGAAATATATATTACAGATAGTGGTAAAAAAATTGAAAATAAAAACATACTATTTGAGCCATTTAAAACAACCAAAACAAAAGGGCATGGACTTGGACTCGCTCTCTCTTTACAAATCATTAAGGCACATTCTGGCAAAATCACACTACTTGACCATAAAAAAGGATTTAAAATCTCACTAGGAAATAGAAAATGATAAAAGAGAGTATGAAAATTTTTCTATCGGATTTGAAAAATTCTTCAAAAGATTTACTCCCAATTGTAGCAGTTGTCGCTTTTTTTCAAATATTTATTATTAAAACTGTACCAGAAGATTTAATCTCTATCTGTATTGGACTTACTATTGTGGCTGTTGGCCTTGCACTTTTTATTAGAGGTTTAGAAATTGGTATTTTTCCTGTTGGAGAAAACCTTGCAAATGACTTTGCAAAAAAAGGCTCTCTATTTTGGTTGCTACTATTTGCTTTTCTTATTGGGTTTTCAACAACAATTGCAGAACCAGCACTAATTGCAATTGCAAATAAAGCAGCTATTATTAGTGATGGAAGGATAGATGCTTTCTATCTTCGTTTAACAGTAGCTTTCTCTGTTGGCTTTGCAATTGCACTTGGAGTGATGCGTATACTTTTAGGACACCCAATACAATACTATATTATTAGTGGCTACATCATAGTTGTAAGTGTAACTTTTTTTGCTCCAATTGAGATTATTGGTCTTGCATATGATAGTGGAGGAGTAACTACTTCAACTGTTACAGTTCCGCTCGTTGCTGCTCTTGGTATTGGATTAAGCTCAAGTATCAAAGGTAGAAATCCTGCTATTGATGGATTTGGTTTAATAGCATTTGCTTCACTTACACCTATGATTTTTGTTCAAGTTTTTGGGATTATTGTATATAACTTTGGCTCAACTGCTGAAGTAGCACAAAGTGTTGTAACTGTTACGACAAACATAGATAGATTTGGAACATATAATCTACTTGTAGAGTTTTTTGGAGTTATAAAAGATGTAGCCCCTATTCTTCTTGTAATAGGCTTTTTTCAATACATAATTATTAAAAAACCGATACCTCATATACGAAAAGTATTTGTAGGTGTAGTTTTACTTATAATTGGATTAGACGCATTTATAGTTGGCTTAGAACTTGGACTTTTTCCAATTGGTGAGACGATTGCCTACTCTTTAACAACTATGGGTAACAACTATCTTATTTACCTTTTTGCATTCATGATAGGTTTCTCTACTACGATGGCTGAGCCCGCATTAATTGCGATTGCCATGAAGGCAAGTGAAATAAGTAAAGGAAATATAGACCAAAAAATACTGAGACTCTCTGTTGCACTTGGAGTTGCACTAGGTATCTCTCTTGGAGCATTTAGACTTATAAGTGGTACACCACTTCACTACTACATCATAGTTGGCTACATCATTGTCATCATCATGACATACTTTGCACCAAAATATATAGTTCCAATTGCATATGATAGTGGAGGAGTTACGACTTCAACTGTTACAGTTCCACTTGTCGCTGCTCTTGGACTTGGATTGGCAGAAAATATTGATGGAAGAAACCCACTAATTGATGGTTTCGGTCTTATAGCATTTGCATCACTATTTCCTATGATAACAGTTATGGGTTATGGAATTCATGCGAGTATTAAAAACAAAACAAAACAAAAGGAGGCATAATGAGATTTGTTTCACTCATTGCAATTGTACCAGATTCTAAAGAAGAAGAAGCGATAGACATAGCTAAAAATGCAGGAGCTGGAGGAGTAACAATCTTCAACGGAAAGACAATAGGTCTTGAAGAAAAGAAGGTCTTTTTTGGACTAACTTTAGAAGAAAATGTCTCAGCACTTCTTTTTATATTGCCTGAGAAACTAAGTATGAAAGTTTTTAAAGCTTTTAGAAAAGAGTTAGAGTTACATAACGACGACAACGCCAATGGCATGGTCTTTACATTCCCTCTAACACACCTTTCTGGCATGGAAAGTAAAGAAGTAGAACTATTTGAAAAAGAAATTTTAGAGGAGTTATAATGTTAGTAAAAGAAGTAATGGTTGAAGAAAGTAAGATAGTAAAAGTTTCCCCAATGATGCCTGTACGAGAAGCACTTGGAATAATGAGAACTAAAAAAATCAAATCCCTAGTAGTAAATAAGCTTAAACCTCATGATGCATATGGTATGTTAACTTACAAAAATATATTGACATCTATTGTTGCAAATGATGGAGATATAGATCTTTTAAGAGTTTATGATATATGCTCAAAACCAGCTTTACAAATTTCTGAACAGCTAGATGTAAAGTATGCAGCACAAATCATGGTTAAAAGTGGAGTAAAAAGACTACTTGTAATTGACAACAACGAACTCGAAGGAATCTTAACAATGACTGATATACTAGGTGTATTATTAGAAAGTGTAAAAGATGTAGAAGAGAGTTAGCAAAGTTTGACCTCTACATGTAGAGGTCTATTTCATCTTTAGTATTTCTAAAAGTGTATGTCTAAGATTTTGGTCACATTTTTCGCCCATCTTGTCTTGCTCTCTTAGTAGCCACTCAAGATAACCTCTATCTGAGTGAAGAACATCTTCAAAACTCATGCCTTTATATTTTCCAAAAAGAAACATAGTTAGCTTTACAGGTTCGCTTGAGAGTTTTACTAGTTTGTTCATGACTTCACTATTTTGAAGTCCATATTTCTCTTTTGCTTTGAAAAAGAGTGATTTTAAAAACATCTTTAGTATTAAAACATCCCCAATTGCATCATGTGCTTTAATCTCTACACCATATTTTATAGCCTCTTTTTCCTCATCATTTTTTGAGAACAACTTATACCTAAATGTTTGTAATTTATAATTTGGAACTATGTTATTATTTGGATCAAGTATCTCTTCTTCAATAAGATCAATCTGATTTATCCCAGCACTAGCATGAGGAACTTTAACATCAAATAGATGCATAGCACACTTTAATGTATCAATTATTTGACATTGATTTTTAAATCCATGTTTTTCTAACATACCCAAATCAAATGGAAGATTATGTGCTATTAGGTAATTATCTCCATCATTTAAGTCATTTAATTCACTCCAAAACTCTGTTTTTTTAAATTCAGGCTTACCTATTAGCTCTTCTTCTCTTATTCCATGAGTACTCATAGCTTGCAGTTTTATAGGAATCTTAGATGAGCAAAGCTCATTATAAACACCTTTTTTATAAAGCTCCCCCTTTGTATCAGTTATGATAGCCCCTATCTGGATTATCTGGTCTTCTGCTTCTATGCCTGTTGTTTCTGTATCAAAAAATATATTATACGGCATAATATTTCTTAATAAGCTCAATCGTTTCCATATCTTTTTTGCTACCTCTTTTTTCAAGATTTTTTATAATCATATCAAACCTCTCTTGGGTCAATTTTTGTCCAAATTTTAGCTTTAAGCTCATACTGTCTGGAATAAGTTTATATATAAGTGTTGCATTTATAGCTTTTTTGTAAACTTCTTGACTAAGTGGCTTATACCCGCCTTTTGGTTGGAGTTTTCTCATCAAAGATGATAACATCAATACTTTTTCATCATATTCCTCAACAATCTCTATCTTGCCATCAACTACAACAGATTTAAAAAAGTGAGTAGCAGGACAAGCTAACTCTGAGTTTGAACTAAAATCTGAATCTATGATGGAGTAAGGCTCAACAGCACTAAAAGATGCAAATTGATTTGCTTTTATGGTGTCTATCTTTCTGCCTTTTTTAGAGCCATGAAAATATATACTTCCATCTACTTCTACAAAATTTATAGGTAAACTATATGGTTTATCTTCACTACAAAGTGCCAAAGTTCCATACTCTACAACATCTAAAATCTCTTTTATAGCTA
>JALSME010000048.1 GCA_026987955.1 Sulfurospirillum sp. | reverse complement strand
TTTGAAGATAATGAAGCCTATGACATTGGTAAAAGTAAATATGCACTTAAAGATTTAAAAACTGTTTCAAGCAAAGACATACAAGGTAAATATCATGAATTTGCAACAATTATGCGTCAGCATAATGTTTCAGGGAGAGAAAATGCTTTTGATAAGTTAGTTAATCTTTTTTTATGTAAGGTGGTTGATGAAGCAAATAATAAAGATGAGTTAAAATTTTATTGGAAAGGGGTAGCTTATGATGACCCTTTCTCTTTGCAAGATAGACTAAACCACCTTTACAAAGTAGGAATGAAAAAGTTTTTAGGCGAAGATATAACCTATATAGAAAATTCTCAAATTGATGATGCTTTTTCAGTCTTTGCTAATAAGCCAAATATGACAAAAGAGATTATTCAAGGCTTTTTTAAAGAGTTAAAATTTTTTACAAACAATGACTTTGCTTTTGTAGATGTTCATAATGAAGAGCTATTTTACCAAAACTTTGAAGTGCTTTTAAAAATAGTTAAAATGCTCCAAGATATAAAACTTACAGGTGGTGAAGACAACCAATTTTTAGGCGATATGTTTGAGGGCTTTTTAGACCAAGGTGTTAAGCAGAGTGAGGGGCAGTTTTTTACGCCTATGCCCATAGTAAAGTTTATCATCAACTCTTTGCCTATTGCAGATATACAAAACTCACAAGACAACCCAAAAGCCATAGACTATGCTTGTGGAGCTGGACACTTTTTAAATGAAGTCGCTAACAACTTTGACAAAAAATTTCACAAAAACATAGTCGGTATAGAAAAAGAGTACAGACTTTCTAAAGTAGCTAAAGTAAGCTCTTTTATGTATGGGCAAGATGATATTCAAATAGTCTATCACGATGCACTTTCACAGCCTAAAACGATAAAAAATGATGACTACTCCATACTTGTAGCAAATCCACCTTACAGCGTAAAAGGCTTTTTGGAAACACTTAGCCAAAAAGAGAGAAATGAGTATGAGCTTATAAATGCTATAGAAGAGAAAAGCTTTTCAGCTAACAATGCAATAGAGTGTTTTTTTATTGAAAGAGCAAAACAGCTACTTAAAAAAGATGGTGTTGCAGGTATCGTGCTACCTAGTTCCATACTCTCAAAAGGAAGTCAAAATATTGCTTCTTCTAAAGGCAATATCTATGTACAAACAAGAGAGATAATACTAAAATATTTTGACATCATTGCCATAGCCGAGTTTGGAAGTGGAACTTTTGGAAAAACAGGCACAAACACTGTAACACTTTTTCTAAAAAGAAGAGCAGAGAACCCAAATATAGCAAGACATTTAAACTATATGGTGCAGTCGTGGTTTAAGGGAGATTTTAGCACCAATGAGCTTTTTAAAGACAAAGAATTACTTGGAAAATATGCTAAGCATATAGAGGTAGATTTAGAACTCTACAAAACACTACTAAAAAATAGTTACGATAAAAAGCTATTTGATGTAGAGATGTTTAGTGAGTATGAACAAGAATTTTTAAAACTAAGTGAGACCAAAAACCGTAAAAAACAGAAATATTACAAGACTTTAAGCACAGAAGAAAAAGAAAAACGAGAGCAAAAAGAGCTTTTAAAATATGCAAGACTCATCGAGCAAGACAAACTTTACTATTTTTGTTTGGCATACCTCAATAAAAAAGAGGTACTCATCGTAAAAGCCCCAAGTGATGGAGCTAAAAACAAGAAGTTCTTAGGTTATGAGTGGAGTGGTAGAAAAGGAGATGAGGGAATAAAGTATATCACTTCAGGCGAGACTGTTAAACTTGATGAAGATGCCGAAGTTTTAGAGCAGATACTAAACCTTAGCAATATTCAAACACCTCTTTATAATCCTAAAGATAAGTTAGATGAAAATAAAATAAATACGCTTATAGTAAAGAACTTCTCTGATGAAGAAGTAGAGATACCAAAGGGATTAGAGGAGTTTGTAAGTAAGGCTAGAGTTGTGGATATGTTGGACTTTTCACGCAAGGAGTTTAGTAAGGCTTTTTCATTAGCAATCAAAAAAAAGATTAAGCCATTAAGTACTATTTATAAAACAAAAGATTTAGATAGTCTATTAGTAAAAATTAAGGGAAGTACAACAAAAATCCCTAAAGATAAAATTCAAAAAGATGGAAAATATCCTGTCATAACTCAAGAAAAAGAAGAGTATATTTCAGGATATACTGATATTGATAAGCCTATTACAGACTTACCTTTAGTTGTATTTGGAGATCATAGTTGTACATTTAAATATATTGATTTTGAATTTGTTAGAGGTGCAGACGGAACACAACTTTTTAAATTTGATGAGAATATTATTAAATCAAAATATTTTTATTATTTATCTGAAATTATAGATATTGAAAATAGTGATAAATATGAAAGGCATACAAAATATATAAAAAGTGCAAAAATCCCCCTCCCACCCCTAGAAATCCAAAAAGAGATTATAAAGAAGTGTGAAGTGGTTGATGATGAGGTTGCAAAGGCGAATGAGGAGATAGAGGTTCTTAAAAATCAGATTGATATTGAGATTAATAGTGCTTCTGGAAAGAAAATAAAGATGTCCAAAGTTATTAATATTATTGGGGGTGGAACACCTAAAACATCTAAACAAGAATATTGGAATGGTGATATTCCTTGGTTAAGTGTGAAAGACTTTAATAATGAAGATAGATATGTCTCAGAAAGTGAAAAACATATAACTTTAGCTGGTCTTGAAAATAGTAGTACAAAACTTTTACAAAAAGGTGACCTTATTATTTCAGCCAGAGGAACAGTAGGTGCAGTTGCCGAACTTTCTATTCCAATGACTTTTAATCAATCATGTTATGGGTTAAGACCTCACTCTGAAATAACTAGTGGATTTTTGTATTATACTATACTAAAAGAAGTACAACAATTAAAAGATAATTCATATGGAGCTACATTTGATACTATTGTAACAAGTACATTTGATTCTATATTAATTGTACTTCCTACC
>JALSME010000047.1 GCA_026987955.1 Sulfurospirillum sp. | reverse complement strand
TAAGTTTAACGATGAAATAACTAAGTTTTGTCCTAAAGCTAAACCACTAAAAAAGAAGTATGTATCTCATGTATATGACTTCATGTATAACTACGCTAGCGATAGCGGTAATGTACCATCTTGATAATTCTATAGGCAACTGGATGTTGCACACAAAATATAGAAAATATATCTAATAAAAAGAGGGATTATCCCTCTTTTTCTCTTTAAAACCTACTTTTTCTACTTTTTAGCAAAAAAAACTTTACTTTTATCTATATAAAATTAAATATTTTTATAAAATTAAATATTTTTAAAATACCTGCATTAGGCAATTTTGACGAAAAATATATAAGTATAACTAATATATAATAATACTCTTAATAATATTATAATAAAACTACCCCTATAATTTCGTATAAGAAGTTATAATTTAATTTACTTTATTTTATAGCTACAAAAAAGGAGAAGAAACTATGAAAGTAGAGATTTCAAGACGAAGATTTCTTCAAGGTAGTGTTGCTTTGAGTGTTTTAGGTGGAACTACACTCAGTACAACAAATATTTTGGCAGGTGATTCAAAAACTAAAAGTCAAGATAATGCTTTGTTCGAAAAAATTCCAACTGTATGTGAAATGTGTGTAAATAAATGTGCAGCTATAGCTCAGGTAAAAAATGGAGTAGTTACTAAATTAGATCCTAATCCATACTTCCCAAAATCTAAAAATATGCTGTGTGCAAGAGGTGCAGCTGGAATTCATGCTCTGTATGACCCAGATAGATTAAAGTACCCTTTAATTAGAACAGGTAAAAGAGGGGATGGAAAGTATAGACGAGCAACTTGGGACGAAGCAAATGAGTATATAAAAGAGAAGATGGTAAAGATTTTAGATGAAGAGAAAGATAATCGCTCATGCATAGGATATTGTGCAGGTGAAGGCATGGCAGAACATACATATAAAACTTTTATGTCAGATAAGTTTGGCTCTTCAAACTTTATTAATCATGCTTCAATCTGTCTTCAAACAACAGTTTCAGGATATGCTTTAACTATTGGAGGCTATGGTCAGGCTGACCTTGACAATGCTAAGTATGTTATTATGGGTGGTGCAAATCGTGCTGAAGCGATAGTAACACCTGATACACTTGATTTGTTTAAAAGAACAAGGGGAAGAGGTGCAAAGCTAGTTGTTGTTGACCCTCGTTTTACAAATACAGCTGCTCATGCAGATGACTATTTGGCAATTAAGCCCGGTACTGATTTAGCTTTTGTTTTAGCATTAACTTACCAAGCTATTATAAATCAAACATACAATAGAAAATATGTAGAAAACAACTTTTCTGGTTTTGAAGAGTATAAAAAACATATAATAGAAAACGAGTATACTCCTGAATGGGCAGAAAAAATCACAGGTATTCCTGCAAAAGATATTTGTCGTATATCTTCTGAGTTTATGGCACATGCTCCTCAATCTGTATATTATCAAGGAAGACGCTCAACTTTTGCAAAAAACGACTTTCAACTTCGTCGTGCTCAAGCAATATTTACAGCTTTAGGTGGTGGTATTGATGTGAAAGGTGGCATAATTTTTGGAAAAAAATTACCATTAGGCTCTCACGAGGTAAATACGCCAATGTATGCAAATGCACAGAGCAGGATTGAAAAAGATGCAGCAGCTATTATAGGTAGTAGTGGCTCATGGATTGCGTGGAGAAATATGGTTGCAGAAGGAAAAACTCCATATCCAATAAGAGGACTTTTTGTATATAAGCAAAACCCTATGCTCTCTGTTCCTAATAGTGCAAAAACCAAAAAAATGTTAGAAAAATTAGATTTGGTAGTAGTCATTGATACTATGCCAAGTGATACCGCAATGTATGCAGATGTAATTTTACCGGAGTGTACATATCTTGAAAGAGAAGATCCTATAAAATCATTTGCAGGAGCTGAGCCTGCAATTATCTTGCGTCAAAAAACTGTTAACCCTATGTATGAGACTAAACCAGTTATAGAGATTATGAAGGGATTAGCAGAAAAATTATCGAAGCCACTTTGGGAAATCACCAAAAAGTATGATGAAGATGTACAAGATGAACTTTCTGAATTAGGAGATGGAGAAACCGAAGAAGGCTATTATAAAGAAAATGGATTTGACTTGGCAGATGCTTTCGAGCAGACACAAGAAGAGATAAATGAACATATGTTTAGAGCAAAATATAGTGAACATGATTGGAAAATATTGAGGGAGAAAGGTGTTTTTTACCCAAGTATGGAAAAGAGCTTTGAAAAGATTGATAATAACACATACAAGTATTATGCAGAACATGACAAAAATTTTACCGTTGTAAAACTAGAAGATGAATCAGAACAAGAGGAGATGGATACTTGTGTAAATCCTCGAGATATTGCTGAAGTTAGAAGACAGTTTTCTACGCCTAGTAGAAAGATTGAGTGTTCATTGGTAAGCATGTCAAAAAAAGGAATTGCGGCAATGCCAACATGGGTTGATGAAGATTATGTAAAAGTTCCAGAGGGAAAATTTAAATTTATTAGCGGTCGACATGCACAGTTTACTCAAAATGCAACTCAAAATAATATTATGTTGCTAGAGTTAATGAGAGAAAATTTTGTTTGGATTAATGACAAAGAAGCAGAAAGTCACAACATAAAATTTGGAGATACTGTAGAGATTACTAGTGGAGTAGGAAAAGTTACAATAAAAGCATATCCAACTCCTAAAATAGTTCCTCAAACTATATTCTACATACATGGTTTTGGGGCAAAATCTACAGGCTTAACATTTGCACACAGAAATGGTGCAAGTGATAATGAAATAATAGAAGATAGAATCGAACCAGTTTTTGGTAGTGCAATTATGCATGATACTATCGTATCAATAAGAAAGGTATAGATATGAAAAATTCTATGCAAAGCATAAGCTTTAGTCGCGAGGAATTTAACTCGGACTTGTTCGAGGTAAAGGGGACAATAAAATGAATTACGCAATGGCACTTAATTATCAAAATTGTATAAATTGTAAAGCATG
>JALSME010000046.1 GCA_026987955.1 Sulfurospirillum sp. | reverse complement strand
TAACTATTTATTCATTCTCATTGTAGCGCTTATAACTTTAAATAACACTTTTAAAGGAACAAAAATATGTCCCTCCTAAAACAGTAAAAAACTTAAATATATCAAATTATATAGCAATTTGTCATATTTTTAATACATTTTTAGTTTTTAGATTATTATCCTTAAAGAAAAAGTGTCCTTTTAAAAATATAATTGCCCTTATTGGAGCATTTATGAGCATTATTTGCTGTATTTCCATTAAAAGAACATAAATGAGCTTAAATTTTGGAGTATATTATGGAAGTTAAAAAGAAACTATTAGACATTGTTCGTGACAAAATTCGTTTTAAACACTATAGCTATTCTACCGAAAAAACTTATGTTCATTGGATTAAGCAGTATATATTTTTTCATAATAAAAAGCACCCTGTTGAAATGAAGAAAAGAGAGATAGAAGAGTTCTTAACTTCGTTAGCTGTAAAAAGTAAGGTTGCTCCTACAACTCAAAATCAAGCATTTTCTGCCATACTCTTTTTATATAAAGAAGTTTTAGGTGTTGATATAAGTGAATGGAATATTCAGGCCCTAAGAGCACAAGAGAGAAAACATATACCTGTGGTTTTAACAAAAGAGGAAGTTACAATAGTACTGCAAAATTTAAAAGGTGTTTACAATCTTGTAACTATGCTAATGTATGGTTGTGGTCTACGGATGAGTGAAGTTTTAAACCTTAGGCTTAAAGATATCGATTTGGGTTTTGACAAAGTATATATTTGGGATTCTAAATCTTTAAAAGATAGAGTTGTTCCATTACCTATAAAGTTAAAAGAGCGATTGAAAATCCAGGTTGAAGATGTGAGAATTCTTCATAAAAAAGATTTAGAGCAAGGATATGGTTCTGTATATCTACCATTTGCATATGAAAAGAAATCTCCAAAATCAAAGTTTGAAACAAAATGGCAATATCTATTTCCGATGACAAAAATCTCTAAAGATCCTAGAAGTGAAACCATGAGAAGACATCACATTCATCCTAAAACCCTTGGAAGAAACATAAAAGTAGCTGCACAAAAAGCAAACTTAAACAAAAGAGTTACTTCACACATTTTTCGCCATTCCTATGCAACTCATCTACTACAAGCGGGCATAGATTTAAGGTCAATTCAAGAACTTTTAGGGCATAAATCTGTCGAGACAACTATGATTTACACGCATGTGGTTTCAGAAATGAATAAACCAAAACTCATAAGTCCGCTCGACTTTTAAAAGGAAAAGAAACAATGATTGAAAGATTTTATTTAAAAGATTATTTGAGTTTTCAAGAAACAGCGTTAGATTTGAAGTCTGGCTTAGTTGTTTTTACCGGTCCCAGCGGAAGCGGGAAGTCTATACTTATGGAATCTATTTTAGCATCTGTAGGTGGGACTTCTTGTGATGCAAGTATTTGTGAAAGTAGTGTGACTTGGAGCATAGATGAAGATGCATGTGGGATAGAAAATGATGAGATAAATATTTTTAAACACATAAAAAAAGAAAAATCCCGTTATTTTATAAACAATCAAAGCCTCTCAAAGAAGTCTATTTCTACTATTGCTTCAAATTATTTACGACATTTAAGTTTGAAAGATTTTAGTGACTTTGAAAATGAAAACTTGCTTAATATTTTAGATAATAGAGTAGGGGCTAAGTCTCAAAAAATTATCAAACTAAAAGAGAGTTATAAAAAAAGCTTTTTAGAATACCAAGAGGTAAAAAAAGAGTTAGATATCATAGCCGAAGAAGAGCGGAAAATAGTTGAGCTCAAAGAGTTTGCAGCCTATGAGATAAAAAAGATACAAGACATCAACCCAAATGTTGGTGAAGATGAAGAACTTTTACAAATAAAAAAAGCACTCTCAAAAAAAGAGAAAGTCTTAGGTAGCATTGAGTCTGCAAATGAGATATTTAATTATGAACATTTAGTCTCTTCTGCTTTAGAGTCACTTGATGAAGAGAGTAGCTTTTTTGATGATGCTATGAATGAGTTAAGAAGTATATTAGAGAGTGCTCAAGAACGTTTTTGCGCACTTGATGATGTGGATGTGGAAGAGGTTTTAAACCGCATAGAAGAGCTCAGTGGACTCAAACGCAGGTACGGAAGCATAGATGAGGCTTTAGAGTACAAAAAGCAAAAAGAGTTAGAACTTGCAAAATATGAGAACATAGAAGTAGCTAAAAACGACCTGCAAGAAAGATATGAAAAATTAACTTTAGATATACAAGACAAAGCAGAAGCACTTACTGCGTTTAGAACTAAGGCATTAGCTGCGTTTGAAGCAGACTTGAACAAATATTTAGATGATTTGTATCTTCGTGAAGCAGAGATAACACTCACAACTGTGCCGCACAACCTTCTAGGACAAGATAAGTTAGAGATAAAGCTAAACCAAACGCAGCTCTCAAAGATAAGTACAGGAGAATTTAACCGACTGCGTTTAGCCATACTAGCTTTAAAGTCGGAGTTTATGAGTTCACAAGGTGGTGTGCTTATGCTTGATGAGATAGATGCAAATCTCAGTGGTGAAGAGTCTATGAGTGTAGCAAAGGTACTCAAACAACTCTCAAAACACTTTCAAATTTTTGTCATTTCTCATCAACCACAGCTTACTTCCATGGGCGATCAGCACTTTTTAATTTATAAAGATGGTAATATATCAAAAACAAAAGAGCTTAGTGCAGATGAGCGCATAGATGAAATAGCAAGAATTATAAGTGGTGAGAGCATCTCAAACGAAGCCAAAAAGTTTGCAAAAGAGTTACTGGAGGCTAGTAAATGTGTTTCATAGTTTCGATGTTAGGCTTGTTCTTTGCCTTTAACTTTTACATGTCTGGTGATTATCTTTTATCTGCTGGTTCTGTTGTGACTTCTATATTTTTCATCACTTTAATGGTTAGAAATATACTTTATGTTAAAAAATTGTAACCATTCAGCACCAAACAAAAAAATAGGCACAAAAATTGCTTAAACATACATATTATGACAGAACAAGAAGCTATAGATTTTTGCAAGAACAATCCAGAGGCAGCGGCTAAAATAATTCTC
>JALSME010000045.1 GCA_026987955.1 Sulfurospirillum sp. | reverse complement strand
CAGCAGCAACAGATTTTAAAATCAGCAACAAACCAAAAGATATTTGGCAAGTTTTACCAAACATATATGCACTCAACAAAAGCTACATTGCACTTCATGAGTATGTTGGAATATTGAGTTTAAAACTTAAGTAGTTCTTCCTGCTATCCAATCTTCCATATTTAATACAGATGGATACTGCTCTTTAAACTCATCCTCTTCAAAAGAGAATCTATACTCCTGCATATATGTTTTTAAAAGTTTATATGCTTTTGAAATCTCATCAAACTTTTTTGCATCTCCATTTGGCATATCAGGATGATATAGTTTTGAAAGCTCTCTATAACGAGTTTTCAAATCAGCATAGGTAACTTTAGTACAAAACTGCAAAGTATCAACCGCCTCTTCAAACTCTTTGTATTTCATATTAAAATGTGTATCTACTTAGATTTAAATTTAGATGTTCATTATCACAAAAAGGTTCGCTTTTGGATGCACCACATCTACACAACCTATATTTTTTTAGATCTATCTCTTCATAGTTTTCTTCTACATGCAAAGGGACATCACCTTCAACTTCTATTGGTCCATTTTTGACAATTGTAATTTTACATTTCTCAAAATCTTCACCTGCTTGTTGATTACTTGACTTGTCTCTAGATTTATAGCCATTTATTCTGTGGACACCATCACAGAAGGGCTGTTTACTAGATTTACCACACCTGCACAGTATGCTATTTTTCTTTATTGTTATTGGCTTTCCACTGCTATTAAACAAAATATTCTTAATGCTCTCTTCTTCGCTATCAACACTTAATCTAAATGGTCCATCTACTAATGCTTTTATCTTTACTATACTCATTTTATTCCTATATTTTTTTAATCTTTTGTAACCACTCTTCTAATGTTTTCTCAAATCCTATATTAGAATTATCATAAAAATGCAGCTCTTTTTCAAGATAATCTTGATCAACATACCCACCAAAATCATGTGGATATCTATAGTTTTTTGGACTTGGACTTTTTAGTTGAGATGGTATTTTTAGTGCTTTTTCGTTCTTAACATATGCTAACGCTTCATTGATTGCTTTATAACAACTGTTTGATTTTGGGCTACATGCTAAGTAGACTATAGTTTGTGCTAAGATAATTCTAGATTCAGGGAAGCCTATCTTGCTAACACTTTGCAAACAACTGTTAGCTAGATTTAGTGCATTTGGGTTAGCATTTCCTATATCTTCACTCGCTAGGATAACTAATCGACGAGCTATGAAGTCTGCACTCTCTCCACCATCGATTAAGCGGGCAAGATAGTATATACTCGCATCAACATCACTTCCTCTCACGCTTTTTATCATAGCACTTATAAGGTTATAGTGTGTATCATCTGAACTAACTCCATCTTTAAGAGCATTTGGTCGCAAGGCCTTTAAGTTCTCATAAGTAACATGAAGGTCTACATGTAGAGCAAACTCTAGTAAGTTTAACAAAGAGCGACTATCTCCTGCTGATGAGCTTATGAGGTAGTCTTTTGCATCACTATCTATTGTAAAATCTATCAACCCTTTAACTCTCGCAAGAACCTCTTCTAAATCCTCTTTAGTTAAAGAAAAAAATTCAAAAAGCATAGATCTAGAGCGAATACCAGAAGAGAGTGTAAAATACGGATTTTCTGTTGATGCCCCTATGATAATAGCTTCTTTGTTTTCCATCGGCAAAAGAAGAACCTCTTGTTGAGTTTTACTAAGCCTGTGCACCTCATCAATAAATATAAGAGGTTTAGCTAACGAGTGCTTATGTTCAGCAAAAATCTTCCTAAATGCATCTACTTTTACACTTGTAGCATCTAGTTCGTAAAATGGGAGCTCAAGTTCTCTTGAGACTATCCGTGCTAAAGTTGTTTTTCCAACTCCAGCAGGACCAAAAAATATGCAATGAGGAATAGTTCTAGATTTTAAAAGTTTATAAAATGGACTATTTTCACTACATATATGTTTTTGTCCAGCCATCTCTTGAAGTGTGGCTGGACGAAATTTAAGAGCTAGGTTATTGACCTTCACTCTCTTCTTCCATATACTTTAAGTAATCTCTTAGTGCTTTGTACTCATTTGTTTCTAGGTATCTAGTCTTTCCAAGCTTTAGCATACCCAAATCAACTATGCCGTAGCTTACTCGTTTTAAATCAACCACTTCAACATCAAAGTAGCCAAAAAAGCGTCTAAGCTCTCTGTTTTTGCCCTCTTTTATAGTAACTTTCAAAGTTGAAAAATTGGGTCTATTTTTAATAATACGATAGTTTACAAACGGAGCAAAATCCATAGAATAAATCATACTGCTACTGTGTCCACCTTTTCTGGCATCTTCAGCATGCAGTCCTGTACGCATCGCTTCTTCCATAGGGGCTGTAATCTCACCGTTTATCTTCACATAGTAAACTCTCTCTAAATCACCATGCATCAAAGCACTTACAACTTTTGGAGAATCACAAAGCAACAAAAGACCTTCACTAGCATAATCAAGCCTTCCTACGCTCAAAAAGTGCTCATATTTTTTTGGAAGTGTATCATATATAACTTTCCTTCCTCTATCATCTTTTTTACTAACTAACTCGCCTTTTGGTTTGTTATAGACTATGACTGTATATCCCTCTTTTTCATAAAGATTTTTACCATCAACATTTACTTTATCTTCAAAACTCACTTTAGTAGAAAGATCAGTAACAACTTTTCCACCCACCTTAACAAGCCCTTTTTTTATCAACTCATCTGCTTCTCTTCTTGAGTAACGAGTGTTATGAGAAATGATTTTATTTAATCTTACTTTTTCCACTACTTGATCCCCGCTTCAACTAGGTCGTGTATATGTAACACACCATGTATTTTCTGTTTTTCATCTGTAATCACAATGAGCTGTATCTTATAATCCTCTATGATTTTTAGTGCATCACTTGCCAAAATGTTAGGATTATTAATCGATTTTGGAGTCCTACAGGCATATCTAAGCGCTCTATTGTTCATAGAAAAATCTTTCTGTAAGAGTGCTCGTCTAAGATCGCCATCACTCAAAACTCCAACTAACTCATGCTCACTGTTAGTAATAAGCACACTACCTATCCTACCCTCACTCATAGTAACTATGGCATCTTTTAGCAAAACATCTTCACTAACGATTGGTAGATTTTCGCTTCTCATCAAATCACTAACTTTTACAAAAAGTTGTTTGCCTAAACTTCCACCCGGGTGGAATGATGCAAAGTCAGATTTCTTGAAATCTCTCTTTTTCATCAAACAAACTGCCAAAGCATCTCCTACTGCAAGCGTAAGTGTAGTAGAAGAAGTTGGTGCAGTATCAAGAGGACAAGCCTCTTTTTCTATATTGATAGATAAAAATACATCACTATATTTTCCAAGAGAGCTTTCTATGTCTCTTGCCATACCTATTAAAGGTATATCAAATCTTTTTATATGAGGTAAGATTGCAATAAGCTCTTCACTCTCTCCGCTATAACTAATAGCCAAAACAGCATCATCTTTTCCAATCATACCCAAATCACCATGCATCGCTTCTGTTGGGTGCAAAAAGAAACTACTCGTACCTGTGCTTGCAAGTGTAGCAGCTATCTTTGCTCCTATAAGTCCACTCTTTCCAACACCCGTAACGATGAGTTTTCCTTTAGTGGCTATCACAATATCAACAGCTTTTTCTATCTCATTTCCAAGATTTTTAGCACATCTTTGTAGCTCTTTCGCTTCTATCTCCAAAACTTCTTGTGCAATTTTTATAAAATCCATCAATCTACCTACATTACAAATACAGTAGGAACAATAGTAGGATACTTTTTCATCTTTCTAAAGATATGCTTTCTTACCACACCTCTTAGCTCATTTTCAAATGCTCTTGTATTTTGAATAAGCTCTTTCTTTGCATTGACTACAAACTGGTCTACAATGCCCTCCATCTCTTTACTAAATGCATGATCTTTAGCATCTGATACCAAACCATAGCTAACTACTTTTGGCTTGCTTATAAGCTTATGCTCGCTCTTGTCTATCTGAGCTACTATCATCACTAACCCAGCTTCTGCCATGTTTTGTCTGTCTATTACAACATCATTTGAAATCTGCTGATTTACTTGGTTGTCAATAAAAACTTTTCCTGTTTTAACTGACTTAACTTTTTTAACATACTTTGGACAAATCTCAATCTGGTCACCATCACCCATAAGAAGTATATTTCTAGCAGGAACCCCACAGCTAATAGCTGTCTCTTTATGCTTGGTAATATGATTGTACTCACCATGAACTGGTAAGAAAAACTTAGGTTTTGTAAGTCTAAGAATGAGCTTTTGCTCCTCTTGCGCTGCGTGTCCGCTCACATGAATCTCACTAAAATCCTGATAAGCTACATTGGCTCCACTTTTTAACAAGAAGTTAAGTACTTTTGAAACACTTGCTTCATTGCCAGGGATTGCTTTTGCAGAGATTATTATCTGGTCACTCGTCTTTATCTTTATATGTCTATGCTCATCTGTTGCCATTCTGTAAAGTGCACTCATAGTCTCACCTTGACTTCCTGTTGTTACGATGAGGACATCTTTATCATTATGCTTATTAACTTCGTGCGGATCTATAAATATACTTCTATCAAAATCTATATAGCCTAAATCCATGGCGATAAACAGGTTTCTCTCCATAGAACGACCAATAACACATACTTTTCTACCGTGTTTTACACCATGCTCAATTGCTTGATATACTCTGTGTATGTTTGATGAGAAAGTAGACATAATAACTCTTCCCTTTGCCTTAGAAAAAATCGCATCAAAAGTAGGCCCTACCGTGCTTTCACTTCTTGTTATTCCTGGCTTATATGAGTTTGTACTATCACTTAAAAGTGCCAAAACTCCCTTTTCTCCATAATAAGAAAAACGACTCAGATCACTAACATATCCATCTATTGGGGTATGATCAATCTTAAAATCACCTGTATGAATAATAGTTCCTGCATCAGTTGTAATTGCTAAAGATGAAGCATCTATAATAGAGTGAGTTATATGCATCCACTCTACTCTAAAGTCACCTATCTTATACACTTTTCTCTTCTCAACTGGACGAAATAGTTTCTTTTGTGCTTTTAATCCATGCTCGTCAAATTTATTTGCTATCATTCCAAGCGGTAAAGGTGTAGCATATATAGGAAATTGCATCTCTTTAAAAAGATATGGTAGTGCTCCTATATGGTCCTCATGTGCATGAGATATTATGATACCTTTTATCTTACTCTTTATAGTTCTTAAGTAGGTAAAATCAGGAATCAATATATCAACTCCATGCATATCTTCACTTGGAAAACTCATGCCGACATCTAAGATGATGGCACTTGTATCTGTCTCAAAAACAGCTATATTTCCACCAATCTCACCAAGTCCTCCAAGAGGGGTAATTTTTATCTTTGCATCTGTTTTTAAATTTAGTTTTGAAAAACTTTGAAGTCTCTCTTTGTGCATTCTCTGATTTGCATCGATTGCTTTACGCATATCACTTTGCCACTTCTCATTACCTTCTAATGCACTTGGTCTGTTTTTAGCACTCTGAAACTTCTGTCTGCCTCGTTTTTGCTGAGGTTTTTTTGAATTTTGATTTTTATTACCATTTTTATCTGGTTTTGCCTGTGGATTTACATTGCCATCTTTATCTTTAGGTTGTGCTGACTTTTTATTTCCGTTGTTATGTTGTGGCTTTTTTCTTTGTTGTGGCTTTTTAGCCTCGCTAGTTTGTGGGGCTTGTTGCTCCTGCTTTTTCTCTTCCATCTTCTTTTTTCCTTAAATCATTAAATAATTGATGATGGGATAAAACGCTAATCTCATGAGGTCGGATAGTAAGTGGAAATTCATATTTATCTAAAAGCGAATTGGCATATTTTTTGTCAACCCACTGTGAAATATTTTTCAACCATGTTTTTCTTGGAGCTGTAAATGACCGCTTTAGATACTTTTCAAATAGTTCTAACTCTTCATTACTCTTAAATACTCCAGAAAATTCACCGTCTATGAACTCTCTTTTTTTTGTAATCTTTAAGATAGATGATGTTACCTTAGGTTTTGGTTCAAATGCTTCAGGAGGAACATCAAAAAGTATTTCGGACTCGCCAATAGACTGTGCCAAAATAGCTAACGATGTAAACTCTTTCGTCTTGTGAGGTGCTGCAAATTTCATAGCAACCTCTTTTTGAATCATAACGACCAAACTCTTGCACAGCGGGTCTTTCAAAGCTTCAAGGATAATAGTTGTAGCAATATAATACGGCAAATTTGCCACCATATCATACGGCTCGTCACTTAAACTACCCTGTGGAAATTTCTCTAAAACATCGCCTTCGATGATAGAAAATTTCTCATCATTTATCTCTTCAGAAAATTTATCTTTTAGATAGACTATTAAATCTCTGTCTACCTCATATGCTACTACAGGCTTAACCTCTAGTAGTCTTTGCGTCAAATCACCTAAACCAGGTCCAATTTCAATAAGTTTCCTATTGTTGTTGGGCATCGATTGGATGATCCTATGTAAAACCGAAGTGTCTTTTAAAAAGTTCTGTCCAAATCTCTTTTTTGCTTCAATAGCCATCATTTACCTCTAAATTTAGGCGATTATATCTAAATATTACTTATGTATAGATTATTTTTAAACAAATACCTGCTATAATACCATCTAAGAGCAAAATAATTATAAAGGGCCGTATATGAATCGTTTAGTTTTAATTGTATTATCTATTTTTCTTCCTCCAGTAGCAGTTTTCTTAAAAAAAGGTATTATGCCAACATTTTGGATAAACCTTATTTTAACACTTATATTTTTTATCCCTGGTGTCATCCACGCACTTTGGATAGTTACAAAAAATAAAAATAGCTAGGCAGACTGTGGACTATTTTGCAAAAAGAATTATCCCTTGTCTGGATGTTAAAGACGGCCGTGTTGTAAAAGGTGTAAACTTTGTCGGGCTTCGAGATGCTGGAGATCCTGTTGAAGTTGCAAAGCGATACAACGAAGAGGGTGCTGATGAGATTACATTTCTCGATATAACAGCAACTCATGAGGACCGTGATACTATGGTTGAGATGGTAGAAGAGGTCGCAAAAGAGGTTTTTATACCACTTACTGTTGGAGGGGGAATACGAACACTTGAAGATATATATAAACTTCTCAAAGTTGGATGCGACAAGATAAGCATAAACTCGCATGCCATAAAAAATCCAGATTTTATAAATGAAGCTTCTCAAAGATTTGGTTCACAGTGCATAGTTGTTGCTATTGATGCTAAAAAAACTGGAGATAGCTGGAATGTATATGTTAGTGGTGGGCGAATCGATACTGGACTTGATGCTTTAGAGTGGGCAAAAGAGGTGCAAAAACGAGGTGCAGGTGAGATACTTTTAACCTCTATGGATTGTGATGGCGTTAAAACAGGTTACGATGTAGAGCTTACAGGTCGTATGAGTCGTATGCTTGACATACCTGTTATAGCAAGTGGTGGAGCAGGAACTATGGAGCATATAAAAGAGGCATTCCAAAATGATGCTGATGCTGCTTTGGCTGCTAGTATATTTCACTTTAAAGAGATTGATATTATGGATTTGAAACACTATCTCAAAGACAACAATATCCCTGTGAGAATCTAATGATAATATGTGCAGGAAGAAATGAAACATTTGATTTTGCTCATCCTATTGGGGTAGGGCTCATAGAAGCTACGATGAATCTAACTCGATTAGCTCTATTTGACAAACCTGATTTTCTTCTTTTTATTGGAAGTGCAGGAAGCTATGGCAATCACAAAATCTTTGATATTGTTACATCTAAAACGGCTGCCAATATTGAGCTAGGCTTCTTAGACGATAGATGTTATACTCCTTTAGAAAATATAGTTTCAGCAGAAGATAGTCAAAATGTTCCACGTGAAACACTTAGGATTGTAAATTCATCTAACTACATAACCACGGATAGTGTTAGCTCAAAAAAGTTTCTAACACTAGGACTTGAGTTAGAAAATATGGAGTTTTTTGCAGTTCTAAGTATTGCCAAAGAATACGATATACCCGTCACTGGTGTATTTGTGGTTACTAACTACTGCAACACTAACGCACACAAAGATTTTATGCAAAATCACAAACAAGCAAAACAATTACTAACAGAATTTATAAGGAATTATAGTGGAAAAAAGTAACCTACTGGATTACACAAAAGAAGAATTAGGCACGACTATTAAACCATCTTTTAGAGCAAAACAGATTTACCAGTGGGTATACAGCAAGTATGTAAACTCTTATGATGATATGAAAAACTTACCCAAGGAGATGAGAGAAAAGCTAAAAGAGAGCTATACCCTGAACCCTCTTAGGTTTGTAAAGAAAGAGGTAAGTAGTGATGAGAGTATTAAGTACCTCTTTGCACTTCATGATGGATATACAGTTGAGGCAGTTCTTCTTCCTATGAAGAAGGAGCGTGTAGATGAAGATGGTCAACTAATACATCTTACAAAGTTTACTATATGTATATCCTCTCAAGTTGGTTGTAAGATAGGGTGCAGTTTTTGCCTAACTGCAAAAGAGGGCTTTAAGAGGAATCTAACTGCAGGTGAGATAACAGCTCAAGTACTTGAGATAAAAAAAGACAATAATATCGCACAAAACAGAAGAGTGAACATAGTATATATGGGTATGGGTGAACCACTAGACAATATAGACAATGTCGCAAAAGCAGTAAAAATCTTTGCCGATCCAGATGGACTAGCAATAAGCCCAAGAAGGCAGACAATCTCAACAAGTGGACTAAGCAAACAGATAGAGAAGCTAGGCAAGATGGATTTAGGAATTTTACTTGCTATATCACTTCACGCTGTTGATGATGAGCTAAGAGAAAAACTAATGCCAATAAATAAAGCCTATAACATTGAGTCAATCATAAACGCCGTAAAAGCATTCCCAATTGACGCAAGAAAAAGGGTAATGTTTGAGTATCTAGTAATGCAAAATATCAACGATGATATAAAAAGTGCCAAAAAATTAGTAAAACTTCTTCATGGCATCAAAGCAAAAGTAAACCTCATATACTTTAATCCACACATCGGAAGTGAGTTCCAAAGACCTTCGAGAAACTCCGTTGTCGCCTTTCAAGACTACCTAACAAACCATGGAGTTCTTTGTACTATAAGACAATCTAAGGGATTAGATATAAGTGCTGCATGTGGACAACTAAAAGAAAAAACTGATAGGGAGTTAGCAAATGACAATTCTTGATTGGTCACAAGTAGGATTTTTGGTTATAGTAGTTCTTATAGGAATAGGGGGGATGATAAAAGTTCTATTTATGGATAAAAAAGAAGAAGACTGACCTCTGTATTCAGAGTCAACATTTTCAACAATGATGAGCTTTTTACTTCTTTTTTCACAAAAAAGAAGTAAATTGAGCCCACTACACAGATATCCACTTTTTTTCTACAAGCAATTCATCACTATTAAAAATCTGTCCTAAAAATATATCTCCACTCTTCACAATACCGACTCCCTTAGGAGTCCCACTCATAACTATATCTCCATCTTCAAAACTAGAAAAACTCTCAATCTCTGTAAGCATATCATTTGGCTTATAAAGCATATGTGAAACAGACCCCTCCTGAATAAGTTCGCTATTTATAAATAGTTTTATGCTTAATGAATCTGTATCCCCTTTAAACTTAACGAAATCGCTAAAAACAGATGCGCCATCAAATGCTTTTGCTCGCTCCCACGGAAGTCCCTTTTCTTTTAATCTACTTTGTAGTTCTCTCTTAGTCAAATCGAGTCCAAAACCAACACCGTTAATCTTGCCATCACAAATCATAAAAGATATTTCTCCTTCATAGTGAATAGGCTCATCTTTACATGCAAAAAGTTTAGAGCTTATTGATGAATTTGGTTTCATAAAAATAACCATAGAGGAGGGTACTTCATTGCCAAGCTCTTCTATATGCTCAACATAATTTCTACCGATACACACTATCTTACTTGGGGTTATCTCTCTACCATTAAAATTGACAGTTTTCATAAAACTCCTTTTTTATATCTATCTTTGAAATTATATCATACTCAACACTTTTATATCTAAATACAATCCTACTTGCATGCAAAAGAAGCCTTCTTGCCCTAGTCAATTCATAACTTCGCTCTAGGCTCATAACTCCATCTAGGTACTCTTCTGCCAAATCTTCATCTAAACCATAAAGGGTATCACCAATTATAAAATGTTCCACGTGAAACAAGTGAGCTCTAATCTGATGTTGTCTTCCTGTTTTTGGAATTGCTTTTATAAGAGTGACATCATTTTTCCTATCATATTCTATAGGTTCGACTCTTGTTAGTGAGTCTTTACCATTTTTATCAACATGTACTTTTATGCGTATCTTAGAACTTGGCAAATCTACAATAAGCTTTTCCTCTATGTCGATAGGCTTACTTACCTTACCATCAACTAAAGCTATATACTCTTTATATACTTTTTTATCCTCAAATAGTTGCTTTAACTCCACTTCACTTTTTTTATCTTTACTTACTACAACCAAGCCGCTCGTCCCTTTATCTATACGATGAACAGCATTTGCATCTTTACCAAATAAGAATTTTATATCATCATTTAAAGTTTGAATTTCTTCTCGTTTTCTTGGATGAACCAAAAGACCACTGGGTTTTTCAAAAACTGCAAAATCTTCTGTTTCAAAAACTGGCTCAAGCCCTACAGGATTTGGTTGAAAAACTACAACTTCTATGCTCCCTTCTATCTCCCCACTTTTTTCTTCAAGAAGGACACCATCTACAAACACTCTTTTTCTATCTACAATCTTTTGTGCTTCATGGATAGAAATACCCAACTCATCCATCAATACCTTGAATGTTTTTTTTAACTCTTTTTGAAAAAACTTTTTTGTGACATATGCCAAATTAACCTCTTTATAACTAATACTTTGATAAAATAAATAACTTTATAAGTAGCTCTACATGTAGAGCTACTTTATCTACATTTTAACATAAATTTGAGGACTATAAAATGGTTGAGCGTTACGCTAGAGAAGAGATGACAAAACATTGGACACAAAAAGCAAGATACCAAGCATGGCTTGATGTTGAAAAAGCTGCAGTAAAAGCATGGAATAGAATTGGGTTGATTCCTGATGAAGATTGTGACAAGATTGTGAAAAATGCCTCTTTCTCAGTTGAAAGAATCGAAGAGATAGAAGCTGTTACAAAGCACGACCTCATAGCTTTTACTACAAGTGTATCAGAGTCTCTTGGCGAAGAATCAAGATGGTTTCACTACGGCATGACAAGTAGTGATGCTGTTGATACGGGTGTTGCTATACAGATGAAAAACTCTTTAGAAATCATCATCAACGATACAAAAATGCTCATGGAGTCCATCAAAAAAAGAGCCTATGAACACAAGATGACTCTCATGGTTGGAAGAAGTCACGGTATACACGGTGAGCCTATAACATTTGGGCTTACACTTGCTGTTTGGTATGATGAGATGGCTAGACATCTGAAAAACCTTCAAGAGACTATGGAAGTTATCTGTGTGGGACAAATCAGTGGAGCTATGGGCAACTTTGCACATGCTCCACTAGAGCTTGAAGAGTATGCTATGGAAGAGTTAGGACTAAAGCCTGCTCCAGCATCTAACCAAGTAATCCAAAGAGATAGATACGCAAGACTAGCAACAACGCTAGCACTTATGAGCTCAAGCATAGAAAAATTTGCTGTTCAAATTAGACACCTCCAAAGAACAGAGGTATACGAATGCGAAGAGTTTTTTGCAAAAGGGCAAAAGGGTAGCTCTGCAATGCCTCACAAAAGAAACCCTATACTAACAGAAAACATAACTGGTTTGGCTCGTATGGTAAGAGCATATGTTGTTCCTGCACTAGAAAATGTAGCACTTTGGCATGAGAGGGATATAAGCCACAGTTCAACCGAAAGATTTTGGTTACCTGATGCTTTTATAACCACAAACTTTATGATGCACCGCATAAACAATGTTATCGCTAACCTAACAGTAATGCCTGAAAACATGATGAAAAACCTCAATCTAACAGGAGGGCTTGTCTTTTCTCAAAGAGTTCTTTTAGAACTACCTCTTCAAGGAGTTAGTCGCGAAGACGCTTATAAGATAGTGCAAAGAAATGCCATGAAGGTTTGGGAAGAGATTCAGCAAGGAAAACCAACTACTAATGAAAAAGGTGAAAGTTTATATCTAAATCACCTCTTAGAAGATAAAGAGCTAAGAAGTAAACTAAGTGAAGACAAAATCAGAGAGTGCTTTAACTATGACTACTACACAAAAAATGTAGATAATATTTTTAAAAGAGTATTTAAATGATAACCGTACAAAAAAGAAATGGAAGAACAGAAACACTAGATATCTCAAAGATACAAAAACATACAAGCAGAGCCGTAGAGGGATTGAACAATGTCAGTCAAAGCGAACTAGAAGTTGATGCAAAGATTCAATTTCGTGATATGATAACCACTAAAGAGATACAAGCTACTCTTATAAAAACAGCTGTAGATAAAATAGACATAGATAGACCAGATTGGACATTTGTTGCGGCTCGTCTTTTTCTTTATGATCTGTATCACAGAGTAAATCAATTTAGTGGCTACTGCTCCCTAGAAAAATACTTTGAAAGAGGAGAGGCTGAAGGGCGTTTGGTTTTAGGTCTAAAAGAGAAGTATGACTTAGAAGATTTAAACAACTATATAGTGCCTGAGCGTGATTTACAGTTTAACTACCTTGGAATGAAAACTTTAAATGATAGATACCTTATAAAAGACCGAAAAGGTAACCCCATAGAGCTTCCTCAGCATATGTTTATGGCTATAGCTATGTTTCTGGCTCAAAATGAACTAAATTGCCAAGACTGGGCTAAAAAGTTTTATGATCTTATAAGTAAGTTTGAAGTTATGCTTGCAACTCCAACACTTTCAAATGCAAGAACACACAGACACCAACTTAGCTCATGTTATATAGGAAGTACCCCAGACAATATAGAAGGTATTTTTGATAGCTACAAAGAGATGAGTCTACTTAGTAAGTTTGGTGGTGGTATAGGCTGGGATTGGAATATGGTTCGCTCTATGGGAGGAAGTATAGATGGTCATAAAAATGCCGCTGGAGGAATTGTTCCATTTTTAAAGATAACAAATGACATAGCAATAGCAGTCGATCAACTTGGAACAAGAAAAGGAGCAATTGCTGTATACATAGAACCATGGCATATGGATATACAAGACTTCTTAGATCTAAAGAAAAACTCTGGCGAGGAAAGAAGAAGAACACATGATCTCTTTCCTGCAATATGGCTAAATGATCTTTTTATGGAGAGAGCTAGTAAAGATGAAATTTGGACTCTTTTTGACCCATACGAAGTAAGTGATCTCTCGACACTACATGGAGAAGCTTTCAAAAAAAGATATGAAGAGTATGAAAATAATCCAAATATAGCAAAAGATAGAATCCGAGCTAAAGAGCTTTGGAAAAAGATGCTAACTGAACTTTTTGAAACAGGTAATCCATTCTTATGCTTCAAAGACAATGCAAATAGAGCAAACCCAAATGACCACACAGGATTTATAAGAAGTTCAAACCTATGCACGGAGATTTTTCAAAATACTGATCCAAATCACTACAAAACAAAAATAGTGTATGATGATCAATCTATAGACATATACGAGGAGCATGATCTTATCAAGGTAGATAGTGGCATTACAAAAGAGGCAAAAAAAGTTACTGCACTTGACAGCATAGGTGGTAAAAAGATTTTTATCGTAGAAAAAGAGACGATTGAAGGCAAAACTGCTGTATGTAATCTAGCTAGTATAAATCTTTCAAAAATAAATACCAAAGAAGATATAGAAAGAGTAATACCAACTGCTGTAAGAATGCTTGACAATGTAATAGAGCTAAACTTCTACCCACATGCAAAAGTAAAACACACAAACTTAAAATCTAGATCAATTGGACTTGGGGTTATGGGTGAAGCACAGATGCTTGCTGAGAGTAAAATAGAGTGGGGGAGCTACGAACACTTCTCAAAGATAGATGAAATCATGGAGGCTATAAGCTACAATACTATAAAATCATCTTCAAAACTTGCAATAGAAAAAGGGAAATACCCAGAGTTTGATGGCTCTAAATGGAGTAAAGGTATATTTCCTATTGATTGTGCAAATGAAGAGGCAAAAAAACTAGTAGATAGGGGTGGTCTGTTTGGATACACCTATAACTGGGAAGAGCTAAGAGAGTATGTTAAGAAAAATGGTATGAGAAACGGCTACTTAATGGCTGTAGCTCCTACAAGCTCAATTAGTATCTTAGTAGGCACAACTCAGGCGATTGAGCCAGTTTATAAAAGAAAGTGGTTTGAAGAGAATCTCTCAGGTATGATTCCTGTGGTTGTACCAAATCTAAGTCCTGAAACTTGGAGCTACTACACACCTGCATATGATTTAGACCAAAGGCTTCTTATAAAAGCTGGTGCGATTAGACAAAAATGGATAGACCAAGGACAAAGCCTCAATATATTTATGACACTAGATCGTGCAAGTGGTAAAGTTTTAAATGATATCTACATGCTTGGCTGGAAACTAGGAATCAAATCAACGTACTACCTTCGAAGCCAATCACCAGAAAACAAAATAGATGTAGCAGATAGAAGTATGGAGTGTGAAGGCTGCCAATAGAAAGGAAAAATATGACCTACAAAGCTTTACAAATAGATGAAATAGATGGAAAATTTACCAGAGATATAAAAAATTTACCATTAAAAGATTTAGATACAAATGATATACTTGTAAGAGTAAAATATAGTGCTTTAAATTATAAAGATGCCCTTAGTAGCATAGGTAATCGTGGAGTTACTAGAGAGTATCCTCATACGCCTGGCATTGATGGTGCTGGTATAGTTGAGAGAAGTAATACTCAAAGTATAAAAGTTGGTGATAAGGTTATAGTTACTAGTTTTGATTTAGGTATGAATACAAATGGTGCATTTAGTGAGTATATAAGTGTACCAAAGGAGTGGATTATACCACTTCCTGAAACTCTTAGTCTAAAAGAAGCTGTTGCTATTGGTACTGCAGGATTGAGCGCTGCTATTGGGGTTGATAAACTTATAACAAATGGACTAAAAATGGGTAGTAAAATACTCGTTACTGGTTCAACTGGTGCAGTTGGTAGTTTTGGAGTAAAACTTCTTTCTCATCTTGGCTTTAATGTAGTTGCACTAAGTAGTAAAGCTGATAAAAAAGAGTTTTTAAAATCAATAGGGGCTAAAGAAGTTATGCTTGTAGATGAGCTTGAAACTCATGCAAAAAGACCACTTTTAAAGCCAAATTATGATGGGGCTTTAGATGTTGTTGGTGGAGAGATACTAGAAAATATACTAAAACAGATAGCACCAGAGGGAAGTGTAGCTATATGTGGACTCGTTGGTTCGCCAAATCTAAATACTACAGTTTTTCCTTTTATATTAAGAGGTATAAATCTACTTGGAATCAACTCTGTTGATCTGAGTAATGAGTATCGAAACACTCTTTGGAATATGTTAGCAAATGAGTGGAAAATAGACCTCAGCAATATAACTCATGAACACAATATGGAAGATATACCTAGACTCATAGATGAGATGCTAAATGCGAAAAGCTTTGGTAGAGCTGTCATCAAAATATGAAAACCATTGGCTTGATTGGTGGTATGAGCTGGGAGTCGACAGCAAGTTACTATGAACTTCTTAATATAGGCATTAGAGAAGCCCTTGGAGGTTTTCATAGCGCTAAGATAATAATGCACTCAGTCGAGTTTGATCAGATACATAGACTCCAACATCAAAATAGATGGCAAGAGGCTGGAGAAATTCTTGCAATACATGCCAAAAAATTAGAAATGGCTGGAGCAGATTTTATACTTATATGCACAAATACTATGCACAAAGTAGTCCCAATTATAACTAAAAACCTGAATATACCTATCCTTCATATTGCAAAGACAACTGCAAAAGCTCTATTGGCACAAAAATGCAAAAAAACCATACTGCTTGGAACAAATTTTACTATGAGTGAAGAGTTCAATAAGAAGATAATAAAATCGCACAATATTGATGTAATAACACCCAATGAAGCAGACAAAAAAGAGATAGATAGAGTTATATTTGAAGAGTTAGTGTTGGGCAAAATTCTTGATAAATCCAAAAAAGAATATATACAAATCATAGAAAAATTATGCAAAGAGCATAAAGATATCGACTCTGTCATATTGGGCTGCACAGAAATTGGACTTTTACTAAAAAAAGATGATATAAAATTAAAAATATTTGATACAACTGCTATACATGTAGAGGAAGCGTTAAAACAAGCACTATCTTGACATAATGCAGATTTAGTAATATTATTTATTAAGGGTTTTTAGAAGTGCCCTTAATTAAAAAATTAATTTTATTATTTAATATTAATATATAAATATCCCTCTTTTAAGTCTATATATAGCCTTATTGACCCTTAATACAAAACTATATATTTTGCTTAAACCCTACTTGTGACAAAAGAGTAACAGGCTAATTTTTAAGTTTTAGTTTACATTTCTTGGAGTATAATCGCATTTTTATATGTAAGGAATATTATGCTAACTACGCTATTAAAAAGAGATGGAAATACTGAAAATTTTCATCCTTATAAAATTGAAGATGCGATAAAAAAAGCATTTAAAAGTGTAAGAACAACTTATGATGAGAATGTTTTCAAAAATATAATGGATGTACTTGATAGCAAAAGAGTAGCAGCCGTTGAAGACATACAGGATCTGATAGAACAAGAGCTATATAAAGCAAGATATTTTGATGTAATGCGCTCATTTATGATATATCGTCATACTCACAAAATGCAAAGAGAACATATAGCTGGACTCAATGAAGATACAACTTTTATAAACTCAACTCAAACTATAGAAGAGTACATTGGCAAAAGCGATTGGCGTATCAAAGCCAACTCAAATACAGGTTACTCAAATGCTGGACTAGTAAATAACACAGCAGGAAAAATCATCGCAAACTATTGGCTAGATAAAATTTACTCGAAAGAGGAAGGATTTGCTCATAGAAATGGAGACTATCACATACATGATCTTGACTGCTTAACAGCATACTGTGCAGGTTGGAGTCTTAGAGCCCTGCTAAATGAAGGGTTTAATGGTGTTAGAGGTAGAGTAGAATCACGCCCTCCACAGCACTTTCGTGAGGCACTTGGACAGATGGCTAACTTTCTTGGTATATTGCAAAGTGAGTGGGCAGGTGCACAAGCATTTAGCTCTTTTGATACCTATTTGGCACCATATGTATTTAAAGATAAGCTTGAATACAAAGAGATAAAAAAGGCCGTAAGAAGTTTTGTGTATAACCTAAATGTTCCTGCAAGATGGGGACAGAGTCCATTTACAAATGTGACTATTGACTGGACAGTACCAAGCGATCTTGCTGATCAAATTCCAACATCTGAAGATATTCATCTATTTAAAACGCTAGAAGATAAAGAGCTTGCTAAAGAGGCTAAAAACAGAGGTGTTAATTCACTTGATAAGATGACATACAAAAACTTTCAACATGAGATGAACCTAATCAACAAAGCTTATTATGAAGTTATGACAGAGGGAGACAAGACAGGCCAGCCCTTTACCTTTCCAATCCCTACTGTAAATATAACTGAAGATTTTGATTGGTATGGAGAAAACACGGATCTTCTTTTCGAAAATACTGCCAAAATAGGCTCTTCATATTTTCAAAACTTCATAGGAAGTCAATATATGAGGGATGAAGAGGGCAACTTGGTAGAGGACCCCAAAGCCTACAAACCAGGCAATGTTAGAAGTATGTGTTGTCGCTTACAACTTGACCTTAGAGAGCTTCTAAAGCGTGGTGGTGGTCTTTTTGGAAGTGCTGAGATGACAGGGAGTATAGGTGTTGTAACTCTTAACTTGGCAAGAATTGGCTTTACTTGTAAGGGTGAAAAGGAGCTAGCTTTTAAGCAGATTGAACGGCTAATGGACTTAGCGAAATCAACGCTAGAGAAAAAAAGAGTTTTTGTCCAAGATATGTACGACAGGGGACTTTACCCCTATACTCAAAGATACCTACCAGGTTTTGCAAATCACTTTTCAACTATAGGTATAAATGGTGTCAATGAAATGATACGAAACTTTACAGATGATAAGCACAATATAGCAGATGAATTTGGAATGAAATTTGCTGATGAAATTATAACTTTAATGAGAGAAAAAATGGTTCAGTATCAAGAGGAGACTGGAAATCTATACAATCTTGAAGCTACACCTGCAGAGGGAACAACATATCGTTTTGCAAAAGAGGATAAAAAAAGATACCCTCAGATTTTACAAGCAGGAACCGAGCAAAATAACTACTATACAAACTCCTCGCAACTGCCAGCAGACTATACGGCTGATCCATTTGAAGCACTTGAGCTCCAAGATGACTTACAGTGTTCATATACAGGAGGTACTGTTTTGCACCTCTATATGAAAGAGCGTATAAGCTCAACTGAGGCATGTAGAAAGATGATTAAAAATGTAATTACGAACTATAGGATGCCTTATATCACAATAACACCTGTCTTTTCCGTATGTGATAAGCATGGCTATATAAGTGGAGAGCATGAGTTTTGTCCTAAATGTGACGAAGAGTTAATCCAAAATTTCCAAAAGGAGGAAGCATGAGTAGAGAAGCTATACTAAAAAAGCTTGAGGCAAAGAGAACTAAGTGTATTGTTTACACTAGAGTTATGGGTTACCACAGACCTGTTGAGAGTTTCAACATAGGTAAAACTGGTGAACACAACGAGAGAGTAAAATTTGAAGAAAAACTTTCTTGCTAGAAAAAATATCTTTGATATAACTAAGTTTACAACTGTTGATTATCCAAATCATCTAGCATGTATAGCTTGGTTTGCAAAGTGCAATATGAGGTGCTCTTACTGCTACAACTCAGACATAGTTCATGGCGAGGGCACCTTAAGCAATGAGGAGTTTTTAAACTTTCTCAAATCAAGAAAAGGAAAACTTGATGCTGTTGTATTGAGCGGTGGAGAGTGTACCATAAATCCAGATATCTTAGAGCTTTGCGAAGAGATAAAAGAGCTAGATTTCAAGATAAAAATAGATACCAATGGGCTAAATCCAGATATAATAAAAGAGCTAATAGAATTCAATCTACTAGATTTTATAGCACTTGATTACAAAGCCCCAATAGACAAGTTTAAGCTTATCACCAAAAACAGCCAGATAGAAAACTTTTACAAAACACTTGATATGCTCATAGAAAAAAACTTCCCTTTTGAGACAAGAACAACTGTTCATAGTGACATCTTAGATGAAAATGACATCAATACCATCATAAATGATCTAAACAAAAGAAAATACAACGGTACCCACTTTATACAAAACTATCTACATGTAGATGAAGTAATGGAGAAACTCCATAGCTCCCCAAGACTTCTGAACAAAAAACTTATATCGAATCAAATCCCTGTTGAGTACAGGAATTGACTCTTTTCCTGTCCTATAACAAAACAGTAAACAGGGACATTTTTAGTATTGGAAAATTATCAAATAAGAGCTATTTGTGTTATACTATTTATACAAGGAGAGCAATATATGATACAAAAGCAATCTACCCGTGAAAAGATTTTAGATGTTACATTTATGCTGGTTTACACAAATGGATACAACGGAACTAGTATTTCTATGATATTAAAAGAGTGTAAAATACCAAAAGG
>JALSME010000044.1 GCA_026987955.1 Sulfurospirillum sp. | reverse complement strand
GCAAAGATAAACCATCTAAAAGTATAGATGGTGATTAAGGTCAGTTATTAACCTATCCCCTTTTTTTCATTATAAATAAAAATACTGCTATCAGACTAAACCCTATAAGTGATAACATAGGAATTGTTATAAATCCAAACCACTCAATATACTTTGTAGAGCATGGTATGCCCTGCACACATGGACTAGCATTTTCTGGAATAATACCAAAGTGTAGCAAGTTGTGATAAAGAGCAAATCCCCAGCCTAGCACAACAAAAGGTAAAGCAAACTTTAGAACTTTTTTGTCATACGGCATCATACCAGTTAAAAGAATAAATACCAATGGGTACATCATAATTCTTTGATACCAACATAGAGTACATGGTACAAATTCCATCACTTCACTAAAAAAAAGGCTACCTAGCATCCCAACAGTTGCAACTATCCAAGCTAAGAAAAGGAATAACCACCCAGTATCACTATTTATTTCGTCATTTGACATAAACTAAACCCTTAAATATTGTTTTAAACATTATACAAATGGTTTATAAATATTTTATAAATATCGTCAATTATTTTTCAACTACTAGTGGTCCATATGATTGACATGTTGGCATTACTTCCAATGAATTTACATTTACATGCTCAGGTAGTTTTGAAAGAGTAAATATAAGATGTGCAATATCCTCAGCAAGAAGTGGTTTTATCCCCTCATACATACTATCTGCTTTTTTACTATCTCCTTTAAATCTCACATTTGAAAACTCTGTTTTAGCCATACCTGGCTCAAGGTTGGTTACTCTAATATTTGTACCTTTTAAATCTGTTCTTAGATTAAATGAGAACTGCTGCACAAAGGATTTTGTTGCACCATAAACATTCCCACCCTCATATGGCCAGTTTCCTGCAGTTGAACCGATATTGAATATATACCCTTTTTTTCTTTCTACCATGATGGGGAGTATCGCTTTTGTGATGTATAAAAGACCTTTTATATTTGTATCTATCATAACCTCCCAATCATCTATCGAAGCTTCTGGAGATTTTTCAAGTCCTAGTGCTAACCCTGCATTATTTATCAAAATATCTATATTCTTATATCTTTCCGGTAGAGAATTTATAGCTCTATCTACCTCTTCTTTATTTCTAACATCGAATTTCAAGGTATATATATCAAAGTCTTTTAGTTCATCCTTCAAATCCTGTAGTCTTTCATCTCTTCGTCCTGTTACAACAACTCTATATCCATCCTTTGCAAATATTTTTGCCATCTCTTTACCAAAACCTGATGTTCCACCTGTTATAAAAACCACTTTTGACATTTTAATTCCTTTTTTATTTATTAGACTTCTTGCATAACCCAAAATATGATATAATCATATACAAATTTATTTAAATAGGATATAAAATGAGCTTAAAAACATATGACTACTCAAAAGATGAGTTAGCAAAATTTCAGTACGCAGTGATAACAACAGATCATGGTGCTATGAATGTAAAACTTTTTGTAGATGAGACTCCAAATACTGTTGCAAACTTTGCAACTCTAGCAAATGATGGCTTCTACAATGGACTTAATTTTCACAGAGTAATCCCAGGTTTCGTTGCACAAGGTGGATGTCCAACTGGTACAGGAACTGGTGGACCAGGATGGGCGATTGAGTGTGAGGCTTCACAAAACACAAGCAAACACGCAAAAGGTGCACTTTCGATGGCACATGCTGGACCAAATACAGGTGGTAGTCAGTTCTTTATATGCTACGATGCACTTCCACACCTAGATGGACTTCATACAGTTTTTGGAGCAATTGATCCAAGTGATGAAGATAGTATGAAAGTTCTTGACTCAATCAATCAAAATGATAAAATTGTAAATATAGAAATCAAAGAGGCACTATAGCCTCTACATGTAGAGCTTTACAAGTTGTTGGACAGGGCTCCAACAACTTTTCCAAGTATTTTAATATCATCTGCATTGACAAGCTCATCTGAGTATGCCTCATTATCTGAAACTAAAGCTACCATTCCATTTGCTCTTAATTGTAATCTTTTAATAAAAAGCCCCACAGGTGTTGTCACAATATAGACTCCATTTCTATTTAGGTTGGTACTTGCTTTATCCATAAAAACTATATCTCCATCATTTAAAGTGGGTTCCATAGAATCGCCTAGTACATTTAGTGCATGCATATTTTTAATAGCTTGTTTACCGCCAAGATGATTTACAATCTCTTCATCTAAAGTAAGAAATTCACTATCTTCCTCATAGTTTTCAGCTCCACCACCAGCACTTGCATATATATCTCTAAAGTAATGAATTCTTTCAAATTTCTCACTCTGCTCAGCTATACTTTTAACAACTTGGTCAAACATAAGCCAGTTAATAGATACTTTTCTTTTTGCACAAAATTCCAAAATTTCTTTATATGGAATCTTTTTTCTACTTTTCATAGTTGCAAAACTTACATGATTGATACCGAGAGATTCTGCAATATCTTTATCATAAACTTTTTTATTTCCTAGCTCTTGCGATAATATATCTTTGATACGATTTAGTATCTCTTTAAAATCTGGCATATTGACTCCTAAACTTAAGGATACCTCTAAAAACCCTTATATCCTCAGAGGTATCCTTAAAGTATTTCATTTTGAAATATTATTATAGCATAATTTAAATTTTTTGTACAATTTTGAAATAAAATCATTAAAAGGATTCGAAATGGCAAAGAATATAGAAAAAATTGAGATATATATACAGAGATTTGAACAAGCAATGCTAAAGGTTAGCAATCTTCTTTTTTAGTTAGAGTAGGGAAAACCCTACACTAACATGGCTGTTATATTGTAACCTATAAAAGAGATAGTCCAAGCTACTCCTGTTGTAAATATAAACAGATAGCCCAAGTACTTGTAGCTACCAGACTCTTTTGCAAAAACAATAGATGCTGCAAAGCATGGAAGATATATCATTACAAATAGTATAAAAGATACTGCTGTTGGGAAATCTATATTTTTCTTTATCTCATCTTTTAAACTACTTGTTGACTCTGTTACATCCCCACCTAGTGAGTACAGAACTCCAAGAGTTGATACTACAACTTCTTTTGCTGCAAGACCTGTTTCAAGAGCAATAGTTAGTTTCCAATCAAAGCCAAGTGGAGCAAAAAATGGAGTTGTTGCTTTTCCAATTATGCCAAGGTAACTTCTCTCTAAAGATTTTCTATTGAGCTCATTAGCTAAATCAGCTTTTATACCTTCATCTTGTGTAAGCTCAATTTTTTTAGTATATTCTAACTCTAAGTCATGTTGTTTTGGATAGTTACTAGCAAACCATATAAAAATACTAGCAGCAAGAATAAAAGTACCCGCTTTTTTAAGATACATGATTGATTTTGTAATTACTGTATGCCAAACAAGTTTAAACGATGGAAGACGATACTTTGGCATTTCCATAACAAATGGTTCATCTTTACCTTTAAAAACAAAAACTTTTAAAATTTTTGCGGCAATAAGTCCAAATACTGCACCAACAATATATATAATAAACAGAACATTTCCTGCACTTTGTTCTCCAAAAAATGCTCCTGCAAAGAGAACATACACAGGTAGCTTGGCTCCACAGCTCATGAAGCCTATTATAAAAAGTGTAATCAATCTGTCTTTATCATTTTTAAGTGTTCTTGCACTCATATATGCAGGAACTGAACACCCAAACCCAGTTACTAAGGGGATAAAACTCTTTCCATGTAGTCCGAACTTATGAAAAAATCCATCTAATAAAAATGCAACTCTACTCATATAACCCGTAGTCTCAAGTAGAGCAATACCTAAGAAAAGAATCATAATATTTGGTAAAAATAGCACAACTGCACCAACTCCTGCAATGGCACCATCTGCTACTAGAGATCCTAGCTCACCATCACCAAATATTGTTTTAGCATACTCACTAATTGATGCAAAGAAGGCATCTATCCAATCCATAGGAATACTACCTAACTCAAAAGTAAGTTGAAAGAGTCCCCACATAAAGAAAAGAAAAATAGGAATACCGAAAATCTTATGAAGCAAAATAGAGTCTATTCTTTGTGTTAAACTCTTTGTTTCCTCTTTTTTAAAACTAACAGTCTCCATGACTGCTCCTTTTGCAAAAGCTGCTTTCTCCTCTGAAAAAATCTCTTCTATATTTTTTGTATCATAATGAATATAAAGATGATTTAGTGCTTCCCTTATAACAGGAAGTAGCTCTATCCAAATTGGCTCATCATGTATTTGCTTATATGTTTTTGTGTCTTCCTCAAGTAGTTTAATCGCTAATGAGCGATAATCCATCGCTGAACTATATTTTTTATCTTTAAAAAATTTTGTTATATTTTCTATCTCTTCTTCAACAGTATCACTAAAAATCAGTTTTGAATTCCCTTTTTCAAAACTTGTCATATCAACAGCACGATTTATCAGTTTTCCAACACCTCTCTTCGTAACAGCTGATACTTTTACACATGGAACACCCAAAATACTGCTTAATTGTTCCTCATCGATGCAAATGCCCTCTTTTTTAGCCTCATCCATCATGTTTAGTGCAACAATCATCTTTTTATTTAATCCCAAAAGCTGAGTAGTTAAAAACAGATTTCTTTCTAAGTTGGTAGCATCTACAACATTGATAATCATGTCATAATCTTCATTTTCTAAAAACTCTTTTGTTACTCTCTCATCTTGCGTATAGTCATTGAGTGAATATGTCCCAGGAAGATCGATTATATGTATATTAAAACCATGAAAGTCAAAACTAACTTCGGCTTTTTCTACAGTTACTCCAGAAAAGTTTCCAACTCTAAGGCGAGAATTTGAGATTGAGTTAATTAACATACTTTTACCAACATTTGGTTGCCCTACAAGAGCGATTGTTAATTTTTTCATATACGCTTAACCTCAATTGTTTTTGCTTCTTGGTATCTTAGTGCTAACATAGCTGTTCCTAGTTCAACTTCTATTGTGCTCTTATTAATGCTATAAGCCTTAATTTTAATCTCAGAATTTTTTCTGAGTCCCAAAGAAGCAAGTCGCTGTTTTAGTTCTGTCTCTGCATCTATCTTTGTTACAACAGCTTTTTCATCTACTTTTAAATCGGCTAATGTTGCCATAATATTCCTTATTGATAATAATTATTGAAATTATAATTCAATAAAGATTAATTTCTGATTAATTTTGCTATCATTATAATAAAAATATTATAAAAAGAGTTCACAATGTTAAAAATAGGACTAATACAGCAATCATATAAAGAAGAAAATACTATATCAAATACGGTAAGTATGATAAAAAAAGCTACTGTAAAAGGGGCTAAATTAATAATACTTCAAGAACTGCACCAAGATAGATATTTTTGCATAAATGAAGATACAAAAAATTTTGAAAAAGCAGAAAATTTTCAAAACGATATAAAATTTTGGTCTAAAATAGCAAAAAAACATGGCATAGTATTGGTAACATCCCTTTTTGAGAAAAGAGCTGCTGGTTTGTATCATAACACTGCTATAGTATTTGAAAAAGATGGCTCAATTGCAGGTAAGTACAGAAAAATGCATATACCAGATGACCCTGGTTTTTACGAAAAATTTTATTTTACTGAGGGCGACATAGGTTATAAGCCTATCCAAACAAGTGTTGGCAAGCTTGGAGTTTTGATTTGCTGGGATCAATGGTTTCCTGAAGCTGCTAGACTTATGGCACTTCAAGGAGCAGAAATACTTATATACCCTACTGCTATTGGCTGGTTTGATGAAGATACACAAAAAGAAAAAGACAGACAACTAGATGCCTGGATAACAGTACAAAGAGGACATGCAATAGCCAATGGTATACCACTAATCGCAATCAATAGAGTTGGAAAAGAACTCGATAATAAAAATCAAATAGATGGCATAAGGTTTTGGGGAAACTCTTTTGTAGTTGGGGCACAAGGTCAATTTATAGCAAAAGCTAGTTGCGATAAAGAAGAGGTATTAGTAACTCAAATAGATTTAGAAAGTAGTGAAGAAGTCAGAAAAATTTGGCCATTTTTTAGAGATAGGCGTATAGAGAGCTACAAAGGGCTAACTAAAAGATTTATCGACTAAAGTACCACATTAGAGCAAACATCAAACCAGATGTTTTTGCAATTTTTTCATCTAACATAAAGTCCATAACTTCATCTTTTTTAATATAGATAACTTCTATAAACTCATTGTCAATTCCACCACCTTTGCTAACTTTCATGCTATTATCAAGATTTGTGAAATACAAAGTTTGACGACCACCTGCAAAGCCAACTGCAGTATAAAAAGATGTGATTTTTTTTACTTTTTCTAAAGGAACATCATACCCTGTCTCTTCCAAAATCTCCTCGCGGGCTATCTCTTGTAGAGTTTTATCTTTATCAACCAATCCCGCACAAAGCTCATAAGTAAATCCGTCTTGATTTTTCAAATATATAGATGGTCTAAACTGTTTGACAAAAACAAAAGAGTCTAACTCTTCGTGAAAAAGAAGTACAGACACACTATCATGAGCATCTACTACATCCCAGCGCTTTTCAACACCATTTTGAATGTAAAACATACTTTTTGGTTTTACATATGCAGATTTTTTACAATCTTCAAGTCTTAAAAACTCTATTTTCTTTTTTTTCATTACATTAATACCAAACTAGCCAATCCTAAGAAGCTAAAAAATCCAACAATATCTGTTGTTGTTGTTAAAAATACACTACTTCCAACTGCTGGGTCAATACCAGCTCTTTTTAAACCCAAAGGAACTAAAGTGCCAACAAGACCTGCATTTATAAGATTAATAAGCATTGCAATAGCTATAACAAAACCTATACGAATATCATTAAACCAAAAATATGCAATAATCCCAATACTAAAAGCAAAAATTAATCCATTTGCAATTGCAATATAGACCTCTTTCTTAATAGCATCCTTTGCATTTTCCCTATCTACTTCACCTAGTGCTAATTGCCGAACCATAACTGTAAGTGATTGTGTTCCAGCATTTCCACCCATAGATGCAACTATTGGCATTAAAATTGCGAGTGCAACATAAGCTCCTATAACATCTTCAAAAAGACCTATAACACTTGCAGCAAGCAGTGCTGTAAATAGATTCAAAAAAAGCCAGATAATACGAGCCTTACCAGCCTCAAATATGCTCTCTTCATGCTCTATCTCATCATCTACACCTGCAAGTTTATAGATCTGGTCTGTTGCTCTTTCTTGAATAATATCATAAATATCATCCGATGTAATTCTTCCTAAAAGCTTTCCATGATAATCAACAATTGGTAAAGCTGAAAGGTCATAATCTTCAAAATACTCAATAACTTTTGAAATATCTTCATCGTCATGAACATATCTAGCTTTAAACTCATCTTCACGACCAGAAATTTCATTGCTAAAAGTATTATCAAAATTAAAAATAATCAGATCTTCAAGAGAAATTGTATATAAAAGTCTATTGAGCTTTCCGACGATTGAGACTTGGTGAATATTTTCTAATTCTCCATTTTTTTTAAGATCTCTTAGTCGATCTACTGCATTTTGTATTTTTTCATCATATGAAGCTGTAAAGACCTCTGTTTGCATATATGCACCAGCTTCATTCTCATCATAACGACTCAGACGCTTTATATCTTCTTGATCCTCTTCGTCAAGACTTGATAAAATCTCTTCTGCCTTCTCTTCATCTATCTCTTCAATATCTTGAATTAAATCTGTTGCATCATCACTCTCTAAATCATCAATTGCCTCGCTAAGTTGCTCTGATGGTATGTTCTGTATAATCTCTTTTAAGTAGTAATCAGGAAGTTCAAGTACAAGATCTCCCAATACATCATGTGGGAATCTTTGCAGTAGTGAGATAAAAAGCTCTTCATCTTCGGCTTTTATAGCCTTAAGATACTTTGCCAAATCTGATACTGAAATTTCATAGTCTAACTTTCCAGCTAAAAATAGCTCTATTATCTCTATATTATCTTTTATGTCTTTTAACATGTGTACCTATCCTAAACTTACTGCATATTATTTTGTTTTTGATCTAAGCTCACCATGTACTCAAATGACTTCTCTTTTACAGGTTGTTCGTAACTATTTAATGCTACTTCGATATCTTTTTTAAACTTTTTTGTGTATGCAAAAAACTCTTTTCTCTTCTTGCCAGTCAATTTTGACTTTGTTACCTTTACGACACTATTTGGGTTAATTGCACGATTATTTTTGTATAATCCAAAGTGAAGATGAGGACCTGTACTCATACCTGTACTTCCAACATAACCTATAACTTGCCCTTTTTTAACCCACTTACCTCGCTTCATACCTTTTCTATATGCTCTCATATGAGCATATAGTGTTTTATAGCCATTATCATGTTTTATGGTTATAGTTTTTCCATAACCACCTCTTCTTCCTATCTTGATGATTTTTCCATTGCCTGCTGCTCTAACAGGTGTTCCACTTCTAGCAGCATAGTCGATACCCAAATGTGCTCTGTATCTTTTTAGAATCGGGTGCCATCTTTTATATGTAAAACCATCTGAAATTCTACGATAATTAACAGGTTTTGCTAAGAAAAATCCCTCTACCTCTTTTCCTTTATCATCGTAAAATCTGCCTTTATTGTAACTAAAAACATAGTTTTTATGGCCTCTAACCTCGACCATTGCAGCTTCTATCTTAGGAGCACCAAATTGGCGACCAAGCCTCACTCTTTTTTTATAGAAAATAACTACTCTATCACCTTTTCTCAATCTTTTAAAATTTACACTATTTTTAAATGCCTGAATAAATTCATGAGCTAAAAGATAGTTGTTTGTTTTATCTATTATGTCTTGATATGGAGAACTTTTAATCTCAACTGTAAGAACTCTTTCATTTTCTTGGTACGATATAGGAGTATTTGTAAGTTTATAGGTATCTTTCTCTTTTATAATATGAAGTTGCAACTCCTCACCAATCGGAATCAAAACTTGCTCAATCTGCCCATCATCACTCATAAGCATTTGATACTTAACGCCAGACATAATATCTGTTGTAATCTTTTGATCTTCTGGTTCGAGATTATAGTAGATACTAAGAGGAAGTTTATTCTTTTCTAAAAAAGTTAAAAATGTCTCACCTTTGCCCCAGTTTTCTACTTTTAGACTAGCTGCACTTAGTGAGACTATACAAAATAAAAATACTAAAAATACTCTAAACATCCACCACCCTTTTTGTAATTATCAACATCTTACCTAAATAACTATAAATCTTCTTTTAAAATTGTTATTGTATAATGGACTTCTTGTATAACCCCTTGCAGTCTCAGCAACTCATAGGGAGGAATTATTCAAGAAGTCTAATTTCACAATTAAAGCAAAAGGAGTTCCATTGCGTCAGTTATTGGTCATCGTTGGTATATTTTTAGTCTTCTGGCAATCAGCAAGTGCCAAATCTATTTTCAATGAGTTTAAAACAGAGATTATTAAGATTAATGGAAGAAATGCCATTATTAAAAATTCGGATAACATTGTTCTAGGATCATCAGGAATCGTAACACATACATTCAAAGATGGCACTTCAACCATTGTTGCTCGTGCAAAAGTAGTTAAAAAGAATGGTGATACAGCAACAATAAGGTTTGAAGTATTTAAACTTTCAGCTCAAGCTGCTTTTCCAAAACCTGGTATTTTACCTGTTGCTGGTGATAAGGTAACTCTAAACTATCTTTACAATAGAGCCTTAATTGTTGCTCCTAATTACAAGGTATATAAAGAGGTTACAAAACATTTTAAAGATATCACATGGGTACATCCTGATATCGTTGGAGCATATTTAGCAAAGATTTATAGACCAAATCCAGATAGAGAAACATTTCAAAAAGTTTGTAATATTAACTCTGCTGGGCTCATCTTTTTTGCACTCAACAACCACGGTTACTTTGTAGATTGTTCTAACTTTATGACAGTTAAAACTGTAAAAACAGGATATATTAAAAAAGCCCAAGTCCCATTTTATACAAGAGTAAATGGTATAGAAGCAAGTTGGTTTAAATGGAGTAGTTCTGATATCTCAGACTACAATGCATATTATCAAAGTCTAATAGGTAAATAAATGGAAGCTCTACATGTAAAGTATTTTAAAAGTATTGTTGGTAGTGAAAATGTTTATGACGACAAGGCACATTTAATCGCCTATGCTTATGACGCAACAAGAACTCGTTATGAGCCAGAACTTGTTATATTTCCAAGAGATGAAAAAGATGTAAGTGAAATTTTGCAATATTGCAACAAACACAAAATCATAATTACTCCTCGTGGTGCTGGTAGTGGCTTTACTGGTGGTGCATTACCAGCCGATGGTGGTGTCATTTTGGCTTATGAAAAGCATATGAACAAAATATTAGAAATAGACATGGAAAATATGGTTGCAGTTGTACAACCTGGTGTAATAAATATGGATTTACAAATTGCGGCTGAGGAAGTTGGTCTTTTCTATCCTCCAGACCCAGCAAGTGAACACTACTCAACTATTGGTGGCAATGTAAGTGAAAATGCAGGTGGAATGAGAGCTGCAAAATATGGAATTACAAAAGACTATGTAATGGCACTTCGTGTTGTAATTCCTAATGGTGAGATCATAAGAGCGGGCAAAAAAACCATCAAAGATGTTGCTGGGTATAATATAGCTGGAATTATAATAGCGAGTGAAGGAACACTTGGTTGTATTACAGAAATTACATTAAAATTAATTTCAAAACCAAAGCTATCTCAGAGCATGATGGGAGTTTTTCCTACTGTCAATGATGCGATGAATGCAGTCTACAAGTCAATGGCAGCTGGAGTTACGCCAGTAGCTATGGAATTTTTGGACAACTTAACTATAAGAGCAGTTGAAAAAAAATACAACAAAGGTCTTCCAACAGATGCAGGAGCAATTTTAATCGCTACAATTGATGGAAATCTAGAAGTTGAACTTTCAGACCAGTTAAAAATTTTGGAAACAAAATTCAAAGAGAATGGGTGCAATGATTTTAAAGTTGCACAAAATGAGCAAGAAGCAGCTGATTTATGGTTTGCTAGAAAAAATGCTAGCCAGAGTATTACTGTTTATGGTAGTAAAAAACTAAATGAGGACATTACGGTTCCAAGAAACAAACTCCCTCAACTACTTAAAGAGATTGATCAAATATCAAAAAAATATGGAGTTAAAGTACCATGTTTTGGACACACAGGTGATGGAAATGTTCATACCAATGTTATGGTTGATGGAAGCGATGAAAAGCAGCTTGAGATTGGACATAAAGCTATAGTAGAGATATTTGAAGCGACAGTAAAGCTAGAAGGAACATTAAGTGGTGAGCATGGCATAGGTTTAAGCAAAGCTCCATACATGCACCTAGCATTTAGTGATGGAGAGATGGAGTTATTTCGTTCAATCAAAAAAGCATTTGATCCAAATAACATACTAAATCCAAATAAAATGGGGCTTTAGGCATGAAAAAACAGGAGATTGTAGGTATATTTAAAAGTGTAAAAGATCCATCTATTCCACACTATGCCTCATCTCTTAGTTTTCATACGATACTTTCACTTATACCCATTTTACTCATAACTTTTAGTATATTTACTAAGATGCCGAGCTTTAAAGAGCATTATGAGAAGATTCAAAATTTTATCTTTAATTCAATTATGCCAGCACAACAAGAAGCAATCACACCATACCTAAATAAGTTTATGGACAACACAGGGAGCATGGGTTCTACAGGACTTATCTTTGTTCTTTATGTCTCAATTATGTTTTTCCTAGACTATGAAAAAATCATAAGTAAAATTTTTCAAACACGCATAAGAACTCTTTGGGAATCTGTTACAACCTACTGGACCATGCTTACCATGATGCCACTTGGTCTTGCTATATCTTTTTATCTATCTGCTCTTATAAATGGATTTTTATCATCAAATAGTATGACAAGCTCTATCAATCTGCTGCCATTTGTACCATACCTTATCATATGGTTTCTTTTTTTCATTATGTATACCATATCCGCTAACACAAAACTAAACAGAAAAAGTACTATCATAGCATCATTTATAACCTCACTCATATGGTATAGTTCAAAAACTCTTTTTGTTTACTATGTGGCATATAATAAAACATACCTTAGTATATATGGATCTTTTAGCATACTTATGTTTTTCTTCGTATGGGTTTACTTTTCTTGGCTTATCTATCTTTACGGTGCTAAGTTAGCACAAGTACTAGACTCAAAGAAGATACTAGCAAAAGAAGAGACAAACTCTTAAATCGTATCGATATAATCGACATTAAGATATAGCTCACAAAAAACCATGTCGGTGTGACAATGAAGTAGATATCTATATGTAAATTTAGAAATCTTAACAAAAAATTGTCCATTACCCCTCCCTCTCCTAACATATGTAGAATCAAACTAAGAGGATAAAAAAGTACAAATATCATACTAATAATCGGCGAGTAGAACTGATAAAAACTAAAAGTATCAAATACAAAATGAACAATAGGAAGCATAAGAATGAATACCCAAAAATTTATAAGAACAAATGTAGCAGTTTTTCCAAGGTGTGAAAAATGGTGCAAAAATAGAAATATATAAAATACTCCACTCACTGAAAACCAAAAAGCTATAGAAAATACAAGATATGGATATAGTATCAAGATAATAGATATAGTAAAAAATAGAGTTGAAAATGATATAATTTTAATATTTTTTGAAAAAAGAAAAAAACAGATAATACTCATAATAAATGCCCTTAAAACAGATGGTCCCATACCTAGAAAGTAAACATACAAACCAAGAAGCATAAAAGTCATAAATGCTAAATCAGCACTTCTATTTCTGTATGGAAAGTATCTATTCTGAAAAAAAGTATATATAGGTTTAAGTAAAAAAAACAATATGGCACTTAAAATTCCAAGATGAAATCCACTTATTGCAACAAGATGTGATATACCCCACTTTGCTATATCTGCTCTAAGTTTTTTTGAAATAGGCAATGCAAAAAATAGTGCCCCATACAGCTCTTTTGTTATATCACTATTGTGCTGTTTATATATAAAATTTATTATGCTATTTGTTTTAGAGCTCCTCTGTAGTTGCAAAAGTTTTGATGAGGCATAAAAGCCTCTAAGGTAGCCTATAAAGTCTATATTATCAGTATAAAAGATAGCTTTTACCTCATCACCTCGTTTTATATGTAAATCTTTTTTAGATGTAGTAAAAAAGGTAAAATCATCACTCTTAAGCTTCAATATACTATAGTTTTTTCCCTCTTTTTTAGATACACTTAGAACTGTTGGTGTAGAAGAGTACAAAGAGTAGGTTGTAAGTTGTTTATATTTATAAAACTCATATGATAAAGAAACAAAGAAAAGTACCACAAGTACCAAAAGAGTAACATACATCTCTCTTTTGGTTACAAAAAGTGGTAAACTTTTCATCAAAGGGTTGGCATACTTATATTTGCTTCTTTTGCTGGTATATTAGAATCATTGTAAATAATCTCTACAGGAACATTACTAGCATCTATGAATTTAGTACAAGCCTTTTGAAATACCATATTTACAACACCAATTGGTCCATTTCTATTTTTTCCTATGATAAGCTCTGCACTCTCTTCAGGCTTATCAAAAAATGTGCTTTTATACTCAGTACCATCTATCCTAGCCTTTTGCTCTTTATCTTTCTCTTCACGCATACGATAAACATCATCACGATATACAAACATAATCAAATCAGCATCTTGCTCAATAGCACCAGATTCACGAATATCACTCATCATTGGTCGTTTATCGTTTCTACTCTCTACTCCACGATTTAGCTGAGAAAGAGCGATAATAGGCATATCAAGTTCACGAGCTAAAAGTTTCAAACCACGGCTTATATCACTCACTTCTTGATGTCTATCTTTATTTCCTGCACCTGTCATAAGCTGTAAGTAGTCAATAACACACAAAGAAATCTCAGGATGCTGAGTCTTTAACTTCCTCAACTTTGCCCTTACATTGTGTATGTTGACATTTCCATTGTCATCTACAAAAAACTTCTTTTGGCTCATACTATCAACTGCCCCATTTAGTCTACTCCACTCATCATCATTCATATCACCAATCTTGAGCTTTTGAAGAGGTATAGATGTCTTTGCACTAAGCATACGAAGCATAAGCTGTTCTGCTGGCATCTCTAAAGAAAATATAGCAACACCTTTGTTGTCATCAATAACCTGCTGAGCTAGATTTAGCGTTAGTGCAGTGTTATGTGTAACAGTCATATCTTCAAGTAAAAACAGACTATTGCCATCAATCTCAAAACCATAATAATCATCTACTTTATCAAACTCAACTTTTATACCTGTCTGATTCCAGCTTCTCTTTACTCTCCAAGGCTCTGCCTTTTTTCTAGCTATCTTAACAGGGACCCTATCTATATCACCAAACATCCTAACACGATATACATCGCATTCAAAATTTATCTTTTTTATAGTTGCTTTTTTCTTTTTTATAGAAGTTCTAAATCCTAAGGAGTCTGCCAAAAATTTTATCTGTACTGCTAGATTTTCATCTTTTTGAGTTATCTCATATCCATTGCACTGTTTATCGTAGTGACCATCACTATCTATAAGTCCTGCAAGAAGTTCAAGTCTATTTTTGGTTGAGTTTATAAGGTATGTTTGTGGTATATGCTTGTTATGCAAAAGGTTTAGTTCCCTCATAACAGCCTGCAAACTAAACTCATCTTTTTTGATTTTTTTACCATTTGTAATCGAATACATTGGGCATTTACCATCATCTTTTGATATTACCATTTTGAGATTCAATCTTGATGCATACTCTTTTAGGTAACCAACAACTTCCTTATCTTCATTTGCTATCCTAACATCAGATTTTCGTCCATCACCAAGCCACAATCCTATAAAATATGGCTCTATTGGTAGAGATTTTTGCCTAAACTTAACAGCTACTTTATAGCCTTTATAGTTTGTTTTAAACTTATCCGATTTTTCTAAGTACTCTTTTATAGAGATATTTAAAACATCTCCATGCTTATGCCTCCACTCATTTCTACTTCTTTTTAGTGAAAGTATATGGGACTCATTGACTCTGTAGTCGACACCTTTATTTTGTCTAACCCAGTACATCTTCTCTCTGCCTTGTGCAACAGATAGAACATTTCTAGGAGTTGAGTCATCTCCCATGAGTTTATCACCCACTACTATATCTTCTACACACTTTAGAGTTCCGTTATACATAAGCACTTTTGTACCTTTTGCAAGGCATTTCCCCATTGCTGGCCTCGCAGCTACTATTATGAGGTCTCCGTTGCCAAATCCCGTTGTGAGTTCATTGAGTTTTGCAAATCCTGTATCAAGTCCAACAACTCCAGAATTGCCTCTTTTTTTCATCTCTAAGATATGCTCCATCGTAGCATGTGTCATCTCTGGTGAATCTCTAAACTCTTTATTATTGCTGTCAGCTGTAATTTGATAAAGCTTTTGTTGAACCAAGTCTACTACTTCACTAGATGGTAAATCCTTCTCTACTGCTACCTCTCGTATATCGCCTGTTAGCTTGACTAGGTCTCTTTTTATTGACTTTTCTCGTATCTCTTCTATATATGCTTTTACTGATGGGAGTGGGTTTGTTGAAAGTATCTCAAGCATAGCATCTTCATCAAAACGCTCCTCTTGATTTAGTTTTTTCTTTACAAACTCTTCATCTATAGGCAGATCTTCTCTCTCACACTCCTCCATAGCTTCAAATATATACTTATGAGCTGGAAGATAAAAATCTCTTGCCTTTATACCAGATGCCACCTCTTCAAAAGTAGCAGGGTTAAACAGAATTGAGCTTAGAACTGAACGCTCTATGTTTATGTTATGTAGGTTATCCATTGGCAACTGCCTTATCAACTTCTTGCATAAATCTATCTACCAAAACATCCTCTTTAAGTTTTGCTACAACTTCACCTTTTACCATCACAAGTCCCTGCCCTTTACCAAAGGCAATTGCAACATCTGCATGTTTTGCTTCACCTATTGCATTAACCACGCAGCCCATAACAGAAACATTGAGTGGTGTTTTTATATCTTTTACTCTTTCTTCTACTTCTGCAACTGCCTTTACTAAATCGGCTTCTATCCTGCCACAAGTGGGACATGAGATTATATTGACCCCACTTTTTACAACTCCACTATCTTTTAGAATTGCACGAGCTACTGTTATCTCTTCTTCAAGTTCACCAGTCATAGAAACTCTCATAGTATCACCAATGCCTTCAAGCAAAAGAGTTCCCAAAGCGATAGAAGATTTTATGGTAGAGTGAAACTTGGTCCCTGCTTCAGTAACGCCCAAGTGAAAAGGGTGAGCTGTAAGAGGTCTAAGCATACGGTAAGCCTCAACAGTTCGCTCAACATCACTAGCCTTTAGAGATACCTTTATATCACTAAAACCTAAATCTTCAAGGTATTTGATGTTATACAGAGCAGACTCAACCATGCCTTTTGCAGTTGGTCCATACTTGTTGTCAAACTCCTTCTCCAAGCTTCCAGAGTTCACCCCAATGCGAATAGGTATATTTCTATCCTGACACGCTCTAACTACCTCTTTTACTCTATCCTTATTACCAATATTGCCAGGATTTATACGAATACAATCTACAACTTCAGCCGCAATCAAAGCTAATCTATAGTTAAAATGAATATCAGCTACTAAAGGTAAGGTAGTCTGTTTTTTTATCTCTTTAAGAGCATTTGCATCTTCATAATCAGGTACAGCCACACGAACTATATCTGCTCCTGCAAAATGAAGTCTCTTTATCTGCTCTACGGTTGCTTCTATATCATGTGTCTTTGAGTAGGTCATAGACTGCACACTTATAGGAGCATCTCCACCAACTGCCACATCACCAATATATATTTTGTTTGTTTTATAACGCTTTATCACTTAAATCTGTCCTATATATAAATCATAAATTGGGAAAGCAAGTTCATAATCATTCCACTCTATATCTCCATTTTCTAAAGAAAATTTTTGAAACAATTTTTTATCTCGATATTTTTCAATATCAGGGTGACTAGATTTTTCAATAAAACTTTTAAAATCAACTACATTTTCTTTGCCGTCATTAAATTTTAAGTATATTTTATAATCCTCAATATACTTTGCATTTTCTATAGAAATATATGAATTCATTACTTAACTTTCCCTTCAATCTTAATACAATTTATACTCTTATGATAGATAAAATAATCAATCCATTTTTTAACTATCTCTTCTTTAAACTTTTCGACAAAATTTCTAAACTCTTTTAGCTCTTTATGTGGTAAAGCTCGCTTTCCTTTTACCTCTTTTATCCTTATGTCAATTATTATTCCATCTATTATAATAAATTCAGCTTTTGACTCATATGCTTGATACTTGCCGTGTACATGTACAGGTTCATGTTCGTTACTATAAAACATGATTATTATACCTAAGTATTCAAATATCTTTGGCATATTTACTCCTCGTATTTAAGGTTATTATACAAAAAAACTATTAAGAGAAAGATAAGGGGTCTATGTCTATCTCAACTTGGAGGTGTTTAATGCTATGAGCAAACTTTAGTAGCTCTTGTGTATTGGTTGCTCTTAAGAGCATGTTGTATCTGTACTTGTTGGCTATGCGTTCTACATTGGCTCTGCCATAACCTACTACTTCGAGCTCTTTGAAATTTTGTGAGATTTTTACTACTTGGTCTAGCAGTTCTCTTGCTTTATCATCTTTTTTATGACTTACTAAAACCTTTAAAAGTTTTACAAAAGGAGGATAAATCTCTTTTCTATAAAACATCTCATCATTTAAAAAAGCTTCATAGTCTCCAAAAAACTCTTCAAAAAACTCTCTGTTTTGAGTTTGTATATAGACCTCTCCCTCTCCTTTTCTGCCACTTCTCCCTGCAACTTGTAATAGAAGGCTCATAGCCCTCTCTCTTGCACGAAAATCTGGCAAGTTTAGGATGGTATCAATGCCTATAACTACACTTAAGCCCACTCCATGATAGTCATGCCCCTTTGCAAGCATCTGAGTTCCTACCAATATATCTATCTCTTTTGCATTGAAGGCATTTAGCTTCGCATTTAGTTTTTTTTGAGTTGAGATTTCATCTCTATCAAACTTTTCTATAGATTTTGTAGGAAAAATCTCTCTAAGCCTTTGCATAACCTCTTGTGTTCCTATGCGGTTTGAACGCATATGAGTAGAGCGGCAGGCTGGACACTCTTTAGGCACGGCTTGGGCAAAGTTACAGTAGTGGCACTTTAATGCATTTTTGTTTACATGCAGACTCATACCAACAGAACAAAAAGGGCATAGAACTTTTTCGCCACACTCTCCACAAGCCACATACTTGAAGTTTGCACGAGTTGGCAAAAAAACTATAACTTGAGAGTTTTTTTGCATATGTTCTGCTATCTTCTCTACTAAAGGATTTGATAGTTCATTGTTGGCATGTTCAAAGTAGATAGTTTTTGTTGAAGAGAAGTAGGTACCACTTAGACGAAATCTTGGAAGGTTTTTAAAGCTACCTAGAGACGGTGTTGCACTTCCTAGAACAACTTTTGCATCTTTTCTTTTACCAAACAGGAGTGCTAAGTCCCTAGCATTGTAGCGAGGTCTTTGATTTGATTTGTAGCTATCATCATGCTCTTCATCCACTACTATCAAACCTAAGTTCGACACTGGAAGAAAAAGGGCAGACCTAGTTCCTGCTATGACACTAATCTCACCATCATGAAGAGCCTTTAAAATCTCCTCTTTTTTCTTTTTGGTAACTTTTGAGTGCCAAATCCCCACTCTGTTTCCAAAAGCACTTTTGAGCCTCTTTTTTGTTTGTGGAGTAAGCCCAATCTCAGGCATAAGAAATATAGCTTTCTTACCTTCGTTTATAGTCTTTTCAATAATCTTTATATAGACCTCTGTTTTTCCGCTTCCTGTATCACCAAACAGAAGTGAGCGATCATGCTTTTGTAAAAACTCATATGCTTTTTGCTGTTCTACTGAAAGCTCTATATGCGTATCTACTACAACCTCTACATGTAGAGCATTTTTAGATATGGGAATGAAAAGATTAAGAGCATCACCAAGTGAGCAAACATAGTACTCACTAACAAACTTTGCCAAAGAGAGTGTAACTTCGTCAAAAAACTCATCTTTTACATGTAAAATTTCACTGCAAACAAACTCTGGTTTTTGGGTCTTACTAAGAACCACACCCAAACGAGACTTGCTGTTGAGAGTTACTTCTACAATATTACCAGGTTTTAAATCTTCTTCAAAAGTGTAAGTCAGTGGTTGAAGTGGGGAGTTTAAAAGAGAGACAAAATAGTACATCAAAGATGGTTATTTTTAATATTAAAACAAACACTCATGCAATAACTATTGTCTTATTCACTATCTACTAGTTTTTTTGACAATTGAACAAATTTAAAAATAAAAAAAAGAAATGCTCCAGCTATCATATACATCAAAATTTCATTCATTACAAATCCTTTAAACTTTTTATTTTGTCAATAGTTTTCGTAAATAAAATTACAAAAATATAAATCAAAACAACACTAGATATAAAAATTATTATCAACAACCCAGATTTTATTTCTTCGTAATTTGCAGTTGCAAATCCTGTTATGGAAAATATCATGATTGATACTAAGCCCATTATGAACTTATTTAAACCAATTTGTTCTTTTATCTCATCTAGTTTAGCCATATATGATTATACTATAAAACAATAAATAATACAACCATAAAAGCAGATAAGTTTACTGAGTCAATGCTCGGCAGTTTGCACTTGAGCCGCAGTTAAATATACCTGTGGTTGAGTT
>JALSME010000043.1 GCA_026987955.1 Sulfurospirillum sp. | reverse complement strand
ATACGAGGCATATACGAACAAGAGTTAAACGAACAAACAGTAAAACTAATAGGCTATTTTTTAGGTCTACATGTAGAGGGTGTAGTTGCTCTTGGTTATGATGCGAGAAGTCACTCGCCAGTTCTTTGTGACTGGCTTACAAGTGGGTTTAACAAAGCAGGTTGCCAAGTTTTAAACATGGGGCTTGTTGCAACTCCGATAAACTACTTTTCAAACTACCATGAGTGGGATGGAGTGACACCCAATGCATCAGTGATGATAACAGGCTCACACAACCCAAGTGAGTACAATGGTTTTAAAATCACAGTTGAAAAAAAGCCTTTTTTTGGTGAAGATATCTATGCTCTTGGTCGCAAAATTATGGAAAATTTAGCTCTACATGTAGAGGATGATTTGACATCAAAAACGATAAATGCAAAAGATAAGTATATAGACTTTTTGGTTAAAGAGTTTGAGCATCTAAAAGGGTTTGACAAGAAGTTTGTGTATGATTGCGGAAACGGTGTAGCAGGGGTTGTTGCACCGCAAATCTTTGAAAGACTTGGTTTTACATGTAAAGCTCTTTTTGTAGAACCAGATGGAACTTTTCCAAACCATCACCCAGACCCAACAGTAGAAAAAAACCTTATAGACATAAAAAAAGAGCTAGAAGGTGAGTTCGAGTACGGTTTTGCTTACGATGGAGATGCCGATAGAATCGCTTTTTTGACAAAGAAAAACAATGTCAAAGGCGACATTATGGCGATACTTTTTAGTGAAGCCATGAAAAACCCAACAGTAGTAGGCGAAGTAAAATGCTCACAAGTGATGTACGACACTATAAATAAATATGGAAAAGCCCATATGTATAAAACAGGGCATAGCAACCTAAAAGTAAAAATCGCAGAAGTCAATGCAGACTTTGCAGCAGAAGTTAGCGGACACCTATTTTTTAATGACCGTTACTTTGGTTACGACGATGCCATTTATGCGACTTTACGCATGATAGAGCTAATCAAAAATGGCTTACATGTAGACGAACGAATAGCTAAACTACCTTTAGTTTATTCAACAGAAGAGATAAAAGTAGAAACAACAGACAGTGAGAAGTTTAAACTTGTAGACAAAGTAAAAGAACTACTCATAAACCCTCCAAGGGATTTTCCGCATATAAAAGAGATAGTTGAAGTAGACGGAGTCAGAGTCATATTTGACGATGGTTGGGGATTGGTAAGAGCTAGTAACACTACACCAGTTTTGGTTACTCGCTTTGAGTCTACAAGTTTTGAGAAAGCAAAAGAGTATGAAGAGAAGCTAAATGCTCTAATTGTAAAGGCAAAGCAGTTATGATAAATAAACTTTTTTTCGATATAGCGCAAGATTTAGATGTATTTGATGCCCTTTGTGAAGAGCAAAAAGTTATTGGCTATTACTCTTTACCAGAACAAGATATAACTTATCTAGAAGATTATAAAAAAGATTTTACCTCAAAAAACAAGGACATTAAACACTTAGTTATTATCGGTATTGGAGGAAGTTCTTTGGGGCTTAAGGCCATATATGAAACTTTAAAAAATAGTAAAGATTTTACAAAAAAAATCCATTTTTTAGAGAGTACGGACCCTATTGCAATTAAAGCTGAGCTTGAAAAAGTTGAGTTAAGAAATACACATTTTTTTGTTATTAGTAAATCGGGTACTACTATTGAGACGACAGCAATCTATAAGTATATACTAGGACTTTTAAGTAAAAATAAAATTTCACAAGAGTATAAATTTACATATGTAACAGATAAAGGAAGTAAACTAGAGGCTCATGCTAAAACAAAAAAATCATTTTGTCTTTTTATCCCTAAAAATGTAGGAGGCAGGTTTTCAGTTCTTTCTGCGGTCGGACTTGCTCCATTGATGCTTATTGAAGTGGATGTAAAAGGGCTTTTGAGTGGTGCAAAGCAGCTTAAAGATAGTTTTTTTGAAAATGGATATATGAAAGATATTATTTTGAAAAAGGCTACTTATTATGCTAAGAATTCAATGAAATACAATATAAATACACTTTTTGTATATTCGGAGATTTTTAAGTATTTTACTGAGTGGTATGTCCAGTTATGGGGGGAGAGTCTTGGTAAAAAGCAGTTACATAGTAGTTTTAATGTAGGTTTAACTCCTATTGGAATTATTGGACCAAAAGATCAGCACTCATTTTTACAGCTTATTGTAGATGGACTTAGAGATAAGAGTGTAACAGTTTTAAAAATTAGAAATTTCAATTATGATATCTCAATACCAAGTGTTAATCTTGAGGAGCTTGAGTGTATGGAAAATATTGATGGTTTGTCATTTAATTCACTTATTAATTTGCAAGCAGACTCTATAGTTGAGTCTCTCATAAAGAAGGGGGATATACCTATTGATACTATTGAGTTGGAGTGCATTAATGAGGAAAATCTTGGTAAATTCATCTACTATTATGAGTTGTTAACCTCTTTGGTTGCAAATATGATTGGTGTTAATGCTTATGATCAACCAGGTGTTGAGCATAGTAAAGTGATATTAAAAAAGAAGCTAAAAACAAGAGGACTGTTATGAAGAGTATAAAAAATGTCTATTTACAACAACAAAAACTATGCCAAAAAAGATACTTAAAACTACTTGGAACTAAAAAAGATCTATAGTTGTGACCTACGATTATCTTGCGAACATAAAAAAACACAATCAGACTATCAAACTTCTAAACAGCGATAACTTTGCCATGATGGTCTCTTTTTTCTATTTTGTTTTTGTTTCAAACAGGCATATATCCATAAAAAATAGTGTGATTTTAAGTTATCTTGACGATTTTTTATATGGGCTGAACCAAAGAGATAAAAATATGTTTCCAAAGAGTGCAAAAGAGTATCTTGATGACTTCTCGAACGATAGATATGGGTACCTAAAAAAGTACTACGCAAATGATGGTGAGCTTATGTATGAGCTAACCCCATATACTCAAAAGGCACTAGAGTTCATAGAATCTTTGGAGAAAAAAGAGTTTGTTGGGAGTAGAACAAAGTTTAACATTATCTTTGATTTGCTAGATGAGCTTATTTTTGAGACTAGCTTAAGTGACGAAGAGCGGATAAAAGAGCTAAAAAAACAAAAAGGTATCATAGACAAGCAGATAGACGATATAGAGCAGAAAAAAGATAAAAGATTTGAAAGTAGTCGCATAAAAGAGCACTTTATGCTCATAGAGGAACAAAGCCGAAAGCTAAAGTATGATTTTTCGCAGATTGAGTACAACTTTAGAGAATTAAATCTAAAGGCTATGGAGCAAATTGCAACTAGTAGTGACGGTAAAAACATAGTTTTAGAGTCTATATTTGATGTAGAAGACAGCATAAGGCAGAGTGACCAAGGCAAAAGTTTCTTCGCATTTTGGCAGATTTTAACTCATAGTGAAAAAAACGAAAAACTCTCAAATATGCTAGAAGAACTTTACAAACTAAAAGCAGTAAAAGAACTTGACAAAGACGAGAGATTAAAAAATCTAAAATTCGACCTTCTTACAAATGCAAACAAGATAGCAAAAGTTTCTTCAAAGCTCATAGAGCAATTAAGAAGATTTTTAGATGATAAGGTTTGGATAGAAAATAGAAAGATTTTAGAGCTTTGCAGAAGTATCGAGCAAAAAGCGATAGAGATAAAAACAGACCAACCCACAAAAAAAGATTTTTTGCAACTCTCAGACACGAAAGTGAGAGTAGAAAGTGTATTTGAAAAATCACTCTATAGTGTAAAAAAGAAAAATGATTTTAATGCAGAACTAAAAAAAGATGCTATCGAGATAGATTTAGAAGGTTTTTATGACATATTTTTCATAGACGAAGAAAAACTAAAAAGTAACATAAACTACTTTTTGCAGATAAAAGAGCAGTGCACTTTAGTGGAAGTCGTTGAGAAATTTCCCATAAAAAAAGGTATCTCAGAGCTTGTGTCGTATCTTTCTATAGCAAAAAATTCTGAAAACTCCATAGTTATGATGGACAAAAAAGAGAGCATTGATATAGAAGATGAGGATAAAAAAAGAAAGATAGTAAAAATTCCTAAGATTATATTTGTAAAGGTAAACAAGTGAATAGTGAAGCAAAAACAGCGATAATTTTACTTTTAAAAGGACTGTTTTATAAAACTGATAACGAAAAAGCATTTTTTGAGTTAGTTACTAACAGTTATGGGTCTATATCGGATTATTTTGAAACTATAGGGCTAGAGGTCATGGTTGATGAAACAGATGGCTATGCCTATCTTAAAAATATAGTTTACGAAAAAGAGGAAGATGTCCTGCCTCGTGTGATTCAAAGCAGAGAGTTAAGTTACAAAGTTTCACTTTTATGCCTAATATTACGCAAAAAAATAGCCGAGTTTGACATGCAAAACGATAGTGAAAAAGCGGTGATAACAAAAGAAGATATACTTACATCTATTTTACTGTTTTTAGATGTAAAATTTAACGAAGTAAAGATAAAAAAAGATATAGACACAACTATAAAAAAGGTAGAAAATTTAGGATTTTTAAGAAAACTAAAAATTTCAGACGACACATACGAGATAAAAAGCTCAATCAAATCTTTTGTAGATATATCTTTTCTTAAAGAGTTTGATCAAAAACTAAGCCAATACAAAGAGGCAAAACTATGGAATTAAGATTTGACTTTGCAGATGACGACAGAAGTGCAGGTTTTAGACTAGAGAGATTCGAGCTATATAACTGGGGAACTTACGATAAAAAGATAATAAAACTTGAGCTAAACAAAAACAATGCACTTTTAACAGGTGACATAGGAAGTGGCAAGTCAACGATAGTTGACGCCTTAACTACGCTTTTAGTGCCTCATAATAAGATAACTTTTAACAAAGCAGCAGGGGCAAACACAAAAGAGAGAACTCTTCATTCCTATATTGTTGGCGAGTATAAAGCCACACAAGATGAAAACTTTGGGCACTCAAAGGCCGTTTCACTAAGAGATGAGAGCAGTTTTAGTGTAGTCTTGGGTAGATTTGAAAACATAGGTTTTGATGAAAGTGTAACTCTAGCCCAATTTTTCTATATATCTCAAAAAAAGGTACACAAGTTTTTTGTACTCTCAAAGGTTGATTTTTCTATAGAGAAAGATTTTTTACCAAAATTTGATGATATAAGAGTGTTAAAAAAGAGATTGAGAGAGAAAAATCACACTGAAGTTTTCGATAGTTTTAGTGATTATTTTAAATCTTTTAGCAGGGAGATGGGCATACGAAATGAACAAGCATTAAACCTATTTTACCAAACTGTATCTTTAAAATCCATTGGAAATTTAACAGAATTTATACGAACACATATGCTTGAAAACAGCAATATGGATAGTAAGGTTGATGAGCTTTGTTTGAACTTTGCAACCCTAAAACATACGCACGACTTAGTTTTAGAAGCAACTGAGCAGATAGCACTTTTAAAGCCTATAAAAAAGGAGCATAAAAGCTACGAAGAGAGTTTTGAAAATCATACATTTTATATCACTTTAAGGGACTCTTTGGTCTGTTATTTTAGTTTCTTTGAGGCTCAGTTTTTAGTGAAAAAACTTGAAGAACTCAGGATTGAGATGAGTAAAAACCAATCTAAAAAAGAGATAGCCCAAGAGAGTTTAGAAAGACTTAGTGACGATATGTTGAATATAAAGCTCGAACTACAAAAAAATGGGGCAGACCGAATAAATAAGATAGAAGATGAGATAAAACAGCAATCACATTTCCTTTCTCAAGCCAAAAAAGAGAATAGCTCATACAATGCTCTACTCAAAAAACTAGATTTAAAGGCAGTATCAAACGAGCATAGTTTTTTGACTACCGCAAACAGTATTAAGAAAGACTATGAAGAGATAGAGTCCGATAAAACAAAATATCAAAATCACATAAGCTTAGACAGTGTGAGTTTGCAGAGTTATAAAGAGAGACTAAGACTGCTAAATGAGGAGATAGTCTATCTTAAAAACAATCCATCAAATATACCTCATAAAATATCTAAAATCAGAGAGGAGATGGCAAAGAGTTTAAATCTTGACATTTCAGAGTTGCCGTTCATTGGAGAGCTGATTGAGGTGAGTGATGAGCGTTGGCATGGGGCAATTGAGAGGATTCTTCACAGCAGTGCATTGTCACTTTTAGTGGATAAAGAGCACTACGATAAGGTGAGTTCGTATGTAGAAAAAACAGACCTCAAAGGAAAGCTAGTATACTTAAAGGTAGATACAAAAAAGAGGTATGACTTGTATGCTCAAACCTCTTTAAACTCCATATTGAGTAAGATTGAAGTAAAGGTAGATAGCCCATATTTCGAGGCTTTGAAGCATATATTGGCGGAGCGATTTGACATACCTTGTGTGGATAGCATGACAGATTTTAGAAGGTTCAAAAAGGCTTTGAGCATAAATGGACAGTTTAAAACTAACCTCTCAAGACACGAAAAAGATGATAGATTTAACATAAATGATAAAAAAATATGGGTCCTAGGCTGGGACAATCTCTCTAAGCTAAGAGAATTTGAAGAGCAACACCAAGAAATAGAGGAGAAAAAAGAGTTTTTAGAGCTTAGATTGAAAAAGAGTAAAGATGAACTAAATGGACTTCAAAAGAAAAGAGATAACCTAAGAGATATACTAAAATACAATAGTTTTGAGCAGATAGATTGGTACAGATATAGTAAAATTATAGAGCAGTTAAATGACGAAAAAATAGAACTAGAACAGAGCAATGATATCATCAAAACTCTACAAAAAAGACTTCAAGAAGTTCAGATTGAGTACAAAAACAGATCTCTGCAAGTAGAGGAGATTTTTTCAAAACTAGGCAAGATTGAAGAGCAGATAGACTCAAAAGAGCTTGAGTTAAACAAAACAAAACTAATACAAGCAAATCATACTTTAGAAGATGAAGTAAAAGAGAAGTTAGACACTCTTAAAGAGACTTATATAGAAAATAAAATCAACCTAAACACTATAAAAACTACTCAATCAACACTAAGAGAGCAGATTCAAAAAGATATAGATAAATTCTCTAAAAACATGCAAAGACAATCTAATAAGATAGCGATGCTTCAAAGTGAGTTCATACGAAAGTTTCCAGTAATAAGTAAAGAGTTTGGTAGTGGTGTTGAGTATTGCAAAGAGTTTAACAAGAAGTTAGAGGAGCTACAAAAAGACAACCTGCCCGAATGGCGGAAAAAGTTTAAACAATTGTTAAAAGAAAACACCATACGAGATATAGTTATGCTTCAAAGCAGATTAGAAAAAAATGCACAAGACATAAAAGAGAAAATAAAAACCATAAACTGCTCTCTTGCAGATATAGAGTATAGTGATGGCACTTTTATTGAGCTTTTGGCACAAAATGCAAATAGTGAAGACATTAGAGCTTTTAGACAGAGTTTAAAACAGCTAGTAACTGGTGCAATTGATGAAGACAATGACTATGATGAACAGAAATTTTTACAAATTAAAGAGCTCATAGAGAGGTTTAACGGTCGACAAGGGCATAGCGATGTAGATAAAAAGTGGCGAAAAACAGTAGTAGATGTAAGAAACTGGTTTGATTTTAGTGCGATAGAAAAATACATGAGTGATGACAGTACCAAAGAGTACTATGCTCACAGTGGTGGAAAATCTGGTGGGCAAAAAGAGAAACTTGCCTACACGGTTTTAGCTTCATCTTTAGCTTATCAGTTTGGGCTAGAACACGACAAAATCCAAAGTAGATCTTTTCGTTTTGTGATGATAGATGAGGCGTTTGGTCGAGGAAGTGATGAAAGTACAAGATACGCTTTAAAGCTTTTTGAAAAGCTAAAACTCCAGCTTCTTGTTATTACTCCAAAGCAGAAAATCAATGTCATAGAACCACATGTAAATTCAGTTCACTTTGTACACAACCAAGATGGAATGGACTCAAGTCTAATCTCTCTTAGCATTGAAGAGTATCAGAAAAATAAAAAGTCACATGCTAGATAGACTATTAAAGATTTATGACAAAGGAGATATTTATAAGGCACTTATGCAGGGTGAAAATCTCTTTCCTTTGGAGATAAAACTAAAAAAAATCACTCAAAAAGAGATACAGACTAACTTCTTGGGAGTCACAAAAGACATACAAAAGTTAAAAGATTTAAAGCTTCCTCTGGTTTATAAAGAGTTTTATTTTAAAGCTTTAGGAAAACAGTCATTTCCTGTGCTCGTAAGATTTGAAGAGATAGATGAGTTTTTGGAGTATATAGACAAAAAACAGGAGTATTATGATTTTGTAAAAGTGTATGAAAAAACAGTTACTCTCTACCCTTCGCTAAAGGAGCTATTTTTTAAAAAGCCATCTACTCTTTTGGAATATAAAACTGTCTGGGACAGACTTTTAAAAGTAGTAGAGTTTTTTGTGAAAAACAGAACACCTAACATGTACATAAGAGAGCTTAACATAGAAGAGGTCGATACAAAGTTCATAGAAAAACATAAAAAGATTTTAGATTTACTACTTTGCAAAATCTTACGTGTAGAGCCTTTGAAGAGTGTGTCAAACTATACATTTGAAAAGAGATACCATCTAAAATATCCACTCCCACAAGTAAGATTTAGGATTTTAGACAGAAAATTGCACATGTCAGGCATTAGCGATTTAAGCCTTACGTGTAAAGAGTTTGGAAGTCTAAAAATAGAGTGTCAAAAAGTATTTATAGTTGAAAACAAGATTACATTTTTATCTTTTTTTGATGTTGAGGACTCCATAGTCATATTTGGTGGAGGCTATGGTTTGTCTTCTTTAAAAGAAGTAGAGTGGCTAAATGACAAAGAGATTTACTATTGGGGCGACATTGACGAAGATGGGTTTGCCATACTCTCTCAAGCTAGGGGTTACTTCGCTCACATAAAATCTATGTTGATGGATGTAGAGACCGTAGAAAAATTTAAAAATTTAAAAGTAAAACATACAAATAGGCAAAAAAATATAGACTTAGTAAATTTAACAGCAAACGAGCAAGTGGTATATGAAAGATTAAAAAATGATTATTATGGAAAGAATTTCAGATTAGAGCAAGAGAGAATACCATTGGCTTATGCTATAATGAGCATAAAAAAGAGGAATTTTTAAATGGTAATTAGAGAAATTCAGCAGTTTGGAGAGGTAAGACCAAGAGCAAGGGCATATTTTTGTTACTTATTTAATCGGAATATGCCAAGTAAACTACCGAATCCAAGTTTGGAAGAGATAGAAAATTCTCTTGATAAAATAGTCAATGAAGTAGATAGTTTTGAAACCCTTTATGTTCTTGATGAGAGTGGTAAGCAAGTAACCGAAAATCTTACTAATAAGGTTGCATATAAAGGTGGAAAAGGTACAAATAGAAGTAATAAATCTTACTTTTATAGAGCGGTAAGGCAAAAAAGATGCGTTCTTACAGACCCATACCCTTCCTCTTTGACAAACTCCTTAACAGTGACAGCAGCATATCCAATTTATAATGATAAATCAGAGTTAAAATATGTAGCATGTATGGATATATCATTAAAAGATGTACTTAAAATTGCGCATCCTTCATCCTCTCAGTCTCTTTTTGGAGATTTTGTAAAATTTGCTTATTCGATGTTCTCATTAGCACTTTTAATTGTTGCTTTTTTACTGTTTTATAAAAGTATGTCAACATTAGTTGAGCAGGGCTATGCTAATATATTTAACAATATAGAGATGATGTTTAAATCAACAATTTTGCTAACTCTTTCACTCGCCATATTTGATTTAGTTAAGACAATATTTGAAGAGGAAGTCCTAGGGCGGCACAAAAAAGATGATGCCCATGGAATACATAAGACTATGGTTAGGTTTTTAGGTTCAATCATTATTGCTCTTGCTATTGAGGCACTAATGCTGGTGTTTAAGTTTGCAATAACTGATGCAACACATATTTTAACTGCAGTATATCTTATTGGAGGAGTTTCTCTACTTTTAGTAGCATTGGCTTTTTATGTCAAGATGGTTGGGCAAGGGGAGTCGAGTGATAGGGATAATTGATTACAATATGGGTAACCTACGAAGTGTAGAGAATGCCCTCAATAAGATTGGCAGTAGCGTTGATATTGTAAGTGATCCAGATAAACTTGCTAGTTATGACAAGATAATACTTCCAGGAGTTGGAGCTTTTAAGGATGCTATGGAGCACTTAAGTAGTAACGGTATGAAAGAGAGTATTAAGGAGTTTTCAAAGAGCGGAAAACCTCTGCTTGGAATTTGCCTAGGTATGCAACTTCTTTTAGAAAGTAGTGAAGAGTTTGGTCATACAAAGGGACTTGGTCTGATTGAGGGAAAAGTAGTAGAGTTTGATAAGTCAAAATTTGATCATCGATTGAAAGTGCCTCATATGGGCTGGAATGAACTTTTTGTTCAGAGAGATTCAAAACTTTTTAAAGATATGAAAAGGGAGATATATCTCTATTTTGTACATAGTTTTCATGCAACTTGTCCAGACGAGTTTGCAGTTGGAAAGAGTTTTTATGGTTATGATTTTGTAAGTGCAGTTGAGAAAGATAATATATTTGGTTTTCAGCCTCACCCAGAAAAATCACATGAAAATGGACTAAAAATACTTAAAAATTTTACGGAGATATGATGGATATTTTACCAGCAATAGATTTAAAAGATGGGGTGGCTGTTAGGCTTACTCATGGACTTATGAACACAGCAAAAATATACTCTAATGAACCTTGGCAAGTTGCAAAAGAGTTTGAAAATATGGGATCAAAGTGGCTTCACTTGGTAGATTTAAATGGAGCATTTGCAGGTGAACCTAAAAATCTCAAACAGATTAAAAAAATTAGAGATAATTGTAACTTAAAACTTGAGTTAGGTGGCGGTATTAGAGATGAAGAGACTATTAAGAGATATGTAGATTTAGGAGTAGATAGAGTTATACTTGGCTCAATTGCACTTAAAAATCCTGATTTTGTTAAGCAGATGTGCAAATCTCATAGAGTAGTTGTTGGAATAGATGCAATAGATGGTTATGTTGCAGTAGAAGGTTGGGCTCAAAAGTCTACTATGAAAGCAACTGACTTGGCTTATGAGTTTGCAAGTGTTGGTGTTGAAGCTATTATTTGTACCGATGTAGGAAGGGATGGTACTTTGAGTGGTGTAAATGTAGATTTTACTCTTGAAATAGCAAGAGCAAGCGGTATTGATACAATTGCAAGTGGTGGAGTTAAAGACATAAAAGATATAGAGCAACTTTTAGCTACAAAAAAAGTTTCTGGCGTTATTGTTGGTAAAGCATATTATGAAGGCACTCTGGATTTAAAAGAAGCATTTAGATTAGCTAATTAAAGTAACTTCAAAGTATATTTTGTTAGAATATAGCTAAATAACTTATTTAAAAAAGGAGTGACATTGAGATTGCTAGTAGTGGATGACAGCTCGACAATGCGCCGTATAATAAAAAATACATTAGCAAGGTTGGACTATAAAGATGTATTAGAAGCTGAAGATGGTGCAGTAGCATGGAAAATTATGTCTGAAAATGACGATATCGATGTACTCATTACAGATTGGAATATGCCTGAGATGAATGGACTTGAACTTGTTAAAAAAGTTAGAGCTGAGTCAAAATATGATGATATGCCAATTATTATGGTAACAACGGAGGGCGGAAAAGCAGAAGTTATTGTAGCGTTAAAAGCTGGGGTTAACAACTATATTGTAAAACCTTTTACACCTGCAGTACTTAAAGAAAAACTAGAGGATGTTTTAGGCTAATCGTGAAAGAAACCTACTACGAACTACAAATTACCCCATCTAGCGAATATAATCTTTTCGCTGACTTTATCCTAACACTTACAAATGAGGCAATTGAAGAGCGTGAAGGAGTTATTATTGTTCGTAGTGAGGTTGAATTAGATCTCATTGAAGATGGGGTAAAGATTTTTGCTAAGAGCCTTTCAAAAGCACTTGGTAGTAACATAAGCGTTAAAACAAAACTTGAAGAAAAAGAGAATATAGACTGGATAAGTAAGTATCAAAAGTCAGTTCAACCAATAGAAGTAGGAGATTTTTTTATTCATCCTAGTTGGGTTGAGAAAAAAGAGAATAAAATCAATATTTTAATAGATCCTGCTTTAGCATTTGGTTCTGGTCATCATGAAACAACATATGGTTGCTTGTTGATGTTACAAAAATATTTACAAAAAAATGATAAAGTGTTAGATGTAGGTTGTGGAAGTGGAATACTCTCAATCGCAAGCACAAAATTGGGGGCAAAAGTTGATTTTTGTGATACAGATGAGCAAGCAGTTGGAAGTGCAGCAGACAATTTTGAACTAAATAGTTCAAAGTTTTGTGTTTCATGGGTTGGGTCAGTACAAAAAAGAGAGAAAGAGTATGATGTAGTAATAGCAAATATTATTGCAGATGTGCTAATTATGCTCTCCTCGGATCTGATGAATGCAGTAAAAAGTGATGGTATCTTGATTCTTTCAGGAATACTTGATAAGTATGTAGATAGAGTTGAAAAACGATTTAACTCAATGAAAATTTTAGAAAAATATAAAAAAGATGAGTGGTATACACTCGTATTAAAAAGGCAATAATTTGAATCAAAACGGCAATAAAGACAACAAAAACAATAACAATAACTTCTTTAATCAAAACCCACTTCTGGTATTTGGTATTTTCTCAATTGTGATTATAATGCTATTTAAAAACTTTTTAGCACCTGAAGATGGAATGAATGGAATGAGTAATACTCAAAGTGGGAAGGCAATTAGTAAGAGTATTAGCTACTACGAACTAAAAGAGTTGATTAAAAAGAACCAAGTAACATATGTTGCTATGGGTCAAACAATGATAAGAGCTGTCAATGATAATGCTACACCAAAAATCATATATACAGTTAAAAAAGTTGGTCAAGATGCAACTTTGATACCTCTTTTAGATGAAAAAAAAATTCCTTATGGTGGATATAATGAAACAAATATCTTAACAGAAATATTGTTTTCATGGGTAATACCAATTTTTATATTTTTTGGAATTTGGATGCTTCTAGCAAATAGAATGCAAAAAAATATGGGTGGCGGAATTTTAGGCATGGGGAGTAGTAAAAAACTTGTTAACTCAGAAAAACCAAATGTAAAGTTCGATGATGTTGCAGGTGTTGAAGAGTCAAAAGAAGAGGTAAAAGAGATAGTTGATTTTTTAAAGCATCCAGATAGATACCTTAATCTTGGAGCAAAGATTCCAAAAGGTGTGCTTCTTGTAGGCCCTCCAGGAACTGGTAAAACTCTTCTTGCTAAAGCAGTTGCAGGTGAAGCAGATGTTCCTTTTTTCTCTGTTTCTGGCTCATCATTTATAGAGATGTTTGTAGGAGTTGGTGCAAGTCGCGTAAGAGATCTTTTTGAAAATGCAAAAAAAGATGCCCCAGCAATCGTTTTTATAGATGAGATAGATGCTATCGGTAAAAGCCGTGCAGCCAATGGGCAGATGGGTGGTAATGATGAAAGAGAACAGACTCTAAATCAGCTTCTAGCTGAGATGGATGGATTTAGTTCAGATAAATCTCCAGTAATAGTTCTCGCTGCAACAAATAGACCAGAGGTGCTTGACGCTGCACTATTAAGACCAGGTCGTTTTGACAGACAAGTTTTGGTAGATAAACCTGATTTTAGGGGCAGAGTAGATATTCTAAAAGTTCATGTTGGTGAAGTCAAACTATCAAAAGATGTTGACCTAGAAGAGATAGGTCGTTTAACAGCAGGACTTTCTGGTGCAGATTTGGCAAATATTATTAATGAAGCTGCACTTCTTGCAGGAAGAAATAGTAAGTCACATGTTCATCATAAGGATATGGTTGAAGCTGTAGAGCGTTCAATTGCGGGGCTTGAGAAAAAATCTCGTAGAATTAATCCAGAAGAGAAAAGAATTGTTGCATATCATGAAAGTGGACATGCTTTAATTGCAGAGACAACAAAGGGCGCAAAAAGTGTTTCTAAGGTTTCGATTATACCTCGTGGACTTGCTGCTCTTGGATATACCCTTAATACGCCAGAAGAAAATAAGTTTCTAGCACAAAGACATGAGCTAATTGCAGAGATAGATGTTCTTTTAGGTGGTCGTGCAGCAGAAGAAATTTTTATTGGTGAGATTAGTACTGGTGCAGGAAATGATTTAGAGAGGGCAACTGATATTATTAGGTCAATGGCTAGTATATATGGTATGAGTGATGTAGCTGGACTTATGGTTATAGCTCGTAAGAATAATACATTTTTAGGTGGAACTGCTACCAATGATTGTAGCGATAAGATGAGTGAAGATCTTGATATGTACATTAAAAAAACATTAAATGAAAGATATGCGATAGTTTTAGAAACACTAACAAAGTATAAAGAGTGTATAGAAAGCATAGTTGTATCACTAAATAAAAATGAAACTATTGATGGAGAGCAGCTTAGAGAGATAATCTATGCTTTTGAAGATGAAAATGAGATAGAGTCGTATAGAAAAAGACAAAAAGAGAAAGATACTAAAAAAGATATTAGTGATGAAAAATAATACTACAACTCAATTTATAGCAAAAGAGGGTTGGAAATACCTTTTTGTTATAGCAGTAGTTTTTGTAGTATCTATGTTTTTCAATTTTCTTTCATGGGTAGTTTTAGTAATTTTTGCTTTAACTTTATATCTTTTTAGAAATCCAGAGAGGCTACCTGCAGAAGATGATGATATGGCTATTTTAGCACCAGCTGATGGAACTGTATTTGAAATATCTAAGGTAAAGTATAGAGATGGCAAGGAATACATAAAGGTTGGTATCCAAAAATCTCTTCTTGAAGTAAGTTTATTGAGATCACCAACTAAAATCAATATATTAAAGACCGATAGAAGACACGGGCTTTTTTTACCGTTAAGTAATGAGTATAGCAAAGAGCTCGGAGAGAAAGTATCTTTATCTTGTCAAAGTAATTATAATAATATTTTTATGGACATTAATGCAGGTATGTTTTCAAGAAAAATAGATCTGTTTAAAACTGTTGGTCCTCTAAAAACAGCTCAGAGGTTTGGACTTCTTGTGGATGGTTCTGTTGTACTTTATTTGCCTTTAGATTCTAGAGTTAAAGTTGCAGTTGGAGATGAATTAAAAGCGGGTGAAAGTGTACTTGGTTATTTTGCTCATAAGGAGTCTAGTTGAAAGATATAAATGGTGAAAAATTACAATTAATGTATATATTTCCAAATCTTTTTACAGCAGCGAGTGCTTTTTTAGGTATGATTGGAATTATTGCATCTTCAAATGGGCAGTTTGAAAAGGCTGGTATTTATATACTACTATCATTAGTTTTAGATGGTTTAGATGGAAGAGTTGCAAGGCTTACAAATACTACAAGTAAGTTTGGAGCAGAGTTTGATTCTCTTGCGGATGTTATCGCTTTTGGTGCATCCCCTGCTATGCTTTTTTACTTTAGTATCGGCTATCAGTTCGGAAAACTAGGGGCTTTATTTAGTGCTTTATATGTAGTGTTTGGAGCAATAAGACTTGCAAGATTTAATGTTATGAGTGCTTCAACAGAACCTTCTGTTTTTATTGGTATTCCAATTCCTGGTGCTGCAGTTGCTCTTACTATGTGGGTTTTGGCATATTTAAATTACCAGTTTTTACATGGCTTAGAAATTGTAATGCTTCTAGCACTCGGATTTTTATCTTTTTTAATGGTTAGTAATATAAGATATCCAAGTTTTAAAAAAATTGACTTGAAAAAAGCAAATATTATAAAAGTTCTTGTTGGATTGATTGTTATTTTTTCAATGTTATACTTATATCCAATTGAGAGTACTACATTTTTAATTACAGCCTATCTGTTTTATGGGGTGTTTAGAACAGTATATAAGCATATGATTGCCAAAAATAAAAAATAGTAGTATAATTATCATAAATTTTAAAGGAGACATCATGACAAATGTACATGTTAAATATATTTCAATGCAAAAGAGATATAGTGTTCTCCTGCTCTTCTTGCTCAATTTCTAAATAATAAAACAACTCAGATAAAAATTGCGTAGCTTTAAATGTAAAGCTTTCTACTATTAAAAATAAGGACAATAAAAAATGATGAATACAGAAACCATATTTCGTGCTTTAGTCGCGAGGAATTTTTTCGGAATTACTTCCGTAAAAAGGGGACAATAAAATGGAAAACATAATAATATTTGATACAACATTAAGAGATGGAGAACAAAGCCCAGGTGCTTCGATGAATACTGAAGAGAAAATACAACTTGCACTGCAGTTAGAAAAATTAGGTGTAGATGTAATTGAAGCTGGATTTGCAGCAGCTAGTCCTGGCGATTTTGATGCCATTAGTAGAATTTCAGATCAGGTTAAAAATTCAAAAATTTGCTCATTGGCAAGAGCACTTGATAGAGATATTAAAGCTGCAGGAGAAGCTATTAAGAGTGCTGATTTTAAAAGAATTCACACTTTTATAGCGACAAGTCAAATTCATATGGAGTATAAGTTAAAAATGACTCCAGATCAAGTAATTAAAAAAGCAGTTGATGCTGTAACTTATGCAAAAACATTCTGTGATGATATTGAATTTAGCTGTGAAGATGCAGGTAGAAGTGATATTGGATTTATGAAGGAAATTCTTGATGCTGTAATCAATGCAGGTGCGACTACTTTAAATATACCAGATACAGTTGGATATAGAATGCCAAGCGAAATGGCATCTATTATAAAGTCTTTACATGAGAGCATAGGTGGAAGAGCTATACTTTCTGTACATAATCATAATGATTTGGGACTAGCAGTTGCAAGTTCTATCGAGTGTATTTTAGCTGGAGCTAGACAGGTAGAGTGCACTATTAATGGGCTTGGAGAAAGAGCTGGAAATGCTGCCTTGGAAGAGGTTGTGATGGCTTTAAGAACAAGACATGATATATTTAGTGATTATGATACAAATATAAATATAAAAGAGATTTATCCAACAAGTAGACTTGTTTCCGCTATAACAGGAATAGAGCCACAACCAAATAAAGCGATAGTTGGTAAAAATGCATTTGCTCACGAGAGTGGCATACATCAAGATGGAGTTTTAAAACATATGGAAACATATGAGATCATGAAAGCAACTGATATTGGACTAGATAAGAACTCGATTGTTCTTGGTAAGCACTCAGGTAGACATGCATTTAAAGATAAATTATTAAAACTAGGATTTAATCTTAAAAACGATGAAATTGATGAAGCATTTGGCAGATTTAAAATTTTAGCAGATGCCAAAAAAGAGATCTTTGATGATGATATAAGAGCTCTTGTATCAGCAGAAATTGCAAAAGTAGAGGAGGTCTTTAAGCTTGTAACTCTTCAGCTTAGTGATTGTAATCCTGGAGGTGTAGCAAATGCAGCAGTTACTATATTGCATGATGGCAAAGAGGTAACAGATGCAGCTATAGGAAATGGTACTATGGATGCTGTATTTAAGGTAATTGATAGAGTATGTGGTATAAAAGGTGAGCTTAGAGATTATAAAGTTGATGCAGTTACGGAGGGCAAAGATGCGTTAGCTCGTGTTGTTGTTAAAGTTGCATTTGAAGGTAAAAAGCCAGTTATGGGTCATGGGCTAAGTGTTGATACTATGCTTGCAACGGCCAATGCTTATATAGGTGCTCTTAATAGTCACTTATCGATGAAATAATTATCTAGTGACTTTAAAACTAAAATATTTAGACTTAAAGTCACTATTCCCTATTTTGTTGTATTGTATTATAGCTCCATCCCAGTTTCCAATCTCTTGATAAAGAAGTCCAAGAGCATATCTTGATTCAAAATTTTTAGGATTTGTTAATTTTGCTAATTCTAAAAGTGCAACGGCATTTTCTGTATGATTTGCTCCAATACTAGCAACAGCTGCTAAAAATATAGTTGCGCTATCGTTCTTTTTTAGATTGTCTATAAGTTCATTATAGAGTACATATGCTTTCTCAAAGTCATGAGTATATATACTTAAATATGCAAGTGTTTGCATAACAGCAGCTATATCATACTTTTCAAGCATCATTTTTTTAACTAATCGATCTCTTTCATGGTAGAGTAAACCACCTATTTGAAGAAGTTTTAAGTAGGACTCTTTGACAATTCTAGGACCATAATCAAAAGCATCGTAGTCTATATCTAGTTTTTTAAAGTCAATTTGAATTGCTTTTGCATACTTTTTAATATCACTATTTTTATGTCTTACATTAAAATATAAAATATTTGTCATGATATCTTTTGGTAAAATAGATTTTAGTACACTACTCTTTTGTCTATATGCCTTTGCATTAGATATTTTTTGAGCAATTACAGTGTCAAATGCAAGGTTTAGGGGTGTTTTAGGTTTTTCTTTTTCAAGCCACCTAGAAAGTGAGAGTTGGTTGTTTTCAGTTAGGTGTATAAGAGACATATATAGATTGGATTCATCTAGATGTTGATCATTTGCCATACTCTGTTTAACATCTTCTTTTAGCTTTTTAATATCTTGTTTTATAAGCTCTCCAGTCATAATTGCAAATGCACCTGCTAGGTAGTTGTTATTATTAAGGTGATAACTTTTTGCGAAATGCTTATATGCCTTTGAGAAGTCTGCCATTTGTGCATATGTAAGTGCTAAGTTATAGTGCAGTATTGAGTGCTTTGGATAGAGATCTATAATCTTTAAGAATATCTGATTTGCTTGTTCTGTATGATGATTTAGAGCTTTTTTAATGCCATTACTAATTGAAATATTTACTTTTGAAATTGTTGAGCTTCTTTTTAAGTATGAGAGGGCAGGCCCAATCTCATCAATAAAGATGTTCATACTTCCTTTTCTGATATAGTCAATTGTCTGCTTAGCATTAAAAACTTTAAATGGTGCAAAATAAAACAGAAGACTGTATGTTCTTCTATTGTTAAAAAATAGCACTTTATTAAACTCTTTTTGTGCTAAATTTACATCAAAGAGAGATTTTTTTAGTATAGCTTTAATAGGATAAACTTTTGTAGCATTTAAATCATACTGCTTATATATTTCACTCATACTTGATGCACTATCTTGAAGGTTTCCTAGTTTGTTATTTACAAGTATAAGTGCAGCTTTTACATGTAGAGGGTCATCACTATGACCAATAGCTTTGATAAGATGCTCTTTTGCTATTTTATACTCACCAATTCTAGAATAAAGAAGACCCATTGTTAATGAATCATCTATTTTTGCTTTTTTCTGTAGTTTGTTTAAAGCTCTAGTATTTAAGTTTTCCGATGCAAGTATTTTAGAAGCAAGATAGTTCTGTTCATATTTGTAGTAATCTGTTGTTGAGTTACTAAGAGCAGAGAGAGCTTCATAATAGTAGTTTCTATAGTAATTAACTAGTCCAACATAGTATGAGTAGAGTGGTGCATTACTCTCATAAGGCAAATATGAATATGCTAAATCAATATAGTATTTAAAGAGAGTTTCATCTTTAAGCTCAAGTGCACAAACTGCTGCATTTATAGCACTTACACATATTTGTTCTTCATTTCCAATAGCTTTTTTAAATGAACTTAAAGCATCTTTGAAGTTTTTCTCTTTCATTTTAGCAACACCTATATTGTAGTAAGATATCGCCTCGTTAAATGTAGAAATTCTTTTGTATACTTTAAGAGCTTCCTCTTTATTGCCACCGGCATAAAGAAGATTTGCTTTTTTAATCATGTTTTCTAAACGAGATGGAGAGAACTGTACATAGCTTTTTTTCTTATTTAATTTATTCGCGAGTTGTGTTGTATTTAAATCTAAAACAACAGGTTCATCGGAGCCGCGAGTTGAGATAATAATAGTAAGAATAATAACAAATAAAAGAGCAAATATACTAGCACCTATAATAATAATTTTTTTCTTCTTATCAAGGGGCTTTTTGTTTTTTGTTTTCTTCTCCTTTTTAGGCTTGTTTACTTCATCTTCACTAGCCTCAAGGATTATTATCTCTTCTTCTGCCATATAAACTCTCTTTCTTACATATAAGGTTTTAGTACATCAGGTATCCGAATGCTTCCATCTTGATTCTGATAGTTCTCCATAATAGCAATCATACATCTGCCAACTGCTAAAGATGAGCCATTTAAAGTGTGAACCAATCTATTTTTCTTTCCATCTTTCCATCTTATTTTTGCTCTTCTTGCTTGAAA
>JALSME010000042.1 GCA_026987955.1 Sulfurospirillum sp. | reverse complement strand
TAGGCATTTACCTCTTGAGCATTCATTGTAAACTCACTAATAGATATAATAGAAAGTAGAGATGAGTCTTTGATGATAGAAGCAAACTGACCGGTTAGTGGTGGCAATATTCTTTTGTATGCTTGAGGAAATATAATATACATGTAAGTTTTAAGTGGTGTAAAGCCAAGTGACTTTGCGGACTCATACTGTCCTTTGTCTATGCTTTTTATGCCAGCTCTGATGATTTCGCTTACATATGCACCACTAAACATGGCTAAGATTACAGTTCCAACTATGTAGCGATTGTTAAAGCCAAGGTTACTTGCAAATACATAGAAAAAGATTAGAATTTGAACTAAAAGTGGAGTCCCTCTTATGATTTCTATATAAAAGCGTGAAAAAAATCGTAGTATGATGATCTTTGAGTTTTGTCCATATGCAAAAACAACACCTATAAAAAGGCTAAGAATAAGTGCAAAAAATGATATATAGATGGTCATAAGAAAGCCATCTATAAACTTTTGTTTGTATTCGACTATATTTTCCCATTGGAATTCATAGTTTATTGTTGTAAACATGTAGTAAAATAGTACAAAGATAGTACCACTTAGCAGTATAAAGTTGAAGATATAAACACTTGGTTTAGTCTTTATATCTTCTTTTTGGTCAATAACCTGTATAAAATAGTCTTTTAAAATATCTATTTCCTAGAAAAAGAATTTTATGCCAAGTTTATCAAAAGTAGCTCTTGCCTCTGTGAGATATTTTTTTGAAAGCTTGTCAAAAGTTCCATCGCTTTTAGCTTGCTTTATAAAGGCATTTACTTTAGCTTTAAACTCATCATTACCTTTTTTTATAGCCATTCCCCAATACTCTGGTGAGCTTTGAAAAGGCTGAAGAAGGGCAACAGTAGTTTTTTGGTGTTTGTTCCAGTTCTTATAGATTGTTAGTTGGTCATACAAAAATCCATCTGCTTTACCTTGAATTACTTCCAATACAGCAGCATTCTCTTTGTCAAATACAAGAATATCAGCATTTTTTAGGTTTTTTCCAGCATATATATGCCCAGTTGTTCCTTTTTTAACTGCTATTTTTTTACCTTTTTGGTTTAAATCATTTATATTTTTAACGCCACTTGTGGGATTTGTAAGTATTGCTAGGTTTGACTGAGCATATGGTATCGAAAAGTCGATAGTCTTTTGTCTCTGTTTTGTTATAGTCATTGAAGAGATTATTAAATCTACCTTACCAGTTTTTAGTGAAGGAATCAGTCCATCCCAAGCTATGTTTTCTATTTTGACCTCTCGACCGAGGTACTTACCAAGTGCATAAGCAAGATCTACACTCACTCCACTAGGGTTTCCAGCTTTATCACTCATCTCAAATGGTGGATACTGAAGTTCCATTCCAACTACCAAAGGTTTCTCAGCAGCAACTAAATTCGTCATAGTTAAAAATAGCGTAACTAAAAGAGCGCTTATTTGTTTTAACATCGTTTCTCCTTAAAAAGTATTAAACTTCTTGCATAATTCCTCTGAGACTGCAGGGGGTTATACAAGAAGTCTATTGTATAGTTTGTTTTCTTAGTTATAGGTTATGAGTCTAGTCCACTACTAAAACTTTTATGTCCTTTTTTGATAACAATAGCTTTTTGTTTCTCTTTTTTATGCACATCTTTTTCTACAAAGAGAGGTTTTCGAGTCTTTGGATCCATCTCAGTGTAGTACATAAGAGTTGAATATGTAGATGGAGTTGGTGTAAAAACTTGGGCTTGTTCTGGGTTCATCTTAAGAACATTAGTTGCAAAATCTTTTAGGTTGTACATATTTTGCTCTTTACACCCTGGGTGTGCTGCTATAAGGTAGTAGGTCAAAAACTGTTTTTTACCTGATTCTTTGTTTAGTTTATCAAAGAGTTTTTTAAACTCTACAAGTGCCTGTTTACCTGGTTTTCTCATGTACTCTAAAACTTCATCATCAACATGTTCAGGAGCAATTTTCATCTGCCCACTTATATGGTGGTTTACTATCTCTTTTAGGTAGTTGTAGCCATTATATTTGTCATCACTAATGAGATCATATCTAATTCCACTTGCAATAAATGCTTTTTTTATGCCCTTTATTGAGCGAATTTTTCTTAACATTTTTATCTGAGGTGAGTGGTCTGTTTTCATGGTCTTGCACATAGTTGGAGTCATGCAGGCTTTATGTTCACAAGTTCCTTTTTTTATCTTTTTATCACACTCAAAACCATACATATTGGCCGTTGGTCCTCCAATATCACTTATGATACCCTTGAAGTCTTTGTAGGTAGTAAACTTTTTTGCCTCTTTGAGTATAGATTCTTCACTTCTACTTCTTATAGTCCGCCCCTGATGGACTCCGATAGCACAAAAATTACACTCACCATAGCACCCTTGATGAGTGTTGATAGAGAATTTTATAGTCTCAAGTGCTTTTACCTTACCATCTGGTTGGTGATAAGGGTGTAAATCTCTTTCATACTCCAAATCACTTATGCTATCCATCTCTTCTGTAGTGAGGTTAATTGCAGGAGGGTTTTGTATAAGGTATCTTGTATCTACTTTTTGACAAAGTCCTTTAGCACTTACAGGGTCATTGTTTTTGTAAAAATCATCAAACATATCTATAAATTTATTTTTATCTTTTAGACACTCATCATGAGAAGGGAGCTGTATATACTCACTTTTTGGCTCTTTGGAGATGTAACTAACTCCTCTTACATGTAGAGGTTTTTCACCATTTTTTAGAGAGTTTGCAAGCTCTATCACGCTATTTTCAGCCATGCCAAATACAAGATAATCAGCTTTTGCATCAAAGATGATAGGTTTACGAAGTTTGTTCGACCAAAAATCGTAGTGGGTAACTCGTCTTAGACTAGCTTCAATGCCACCCAAAACAATAGGAACTGTATTTTTAAAATGTTGTCGTATAAGGTTGCAGTATTTCAATGTCGCCATATCTGGTCGTTTGTTATTTTTACCACCTGGCGTGTAGTCATCGTCACTTCTAAATTTTTTAGTGGCAGTGTAGTTTGAAACCATGCTGTCAACACTCCCACCACTAACTCCCCAAAAAAGTTTAGGCTCACCTAGTCGTTTTATATCAACATCACTTTTTATATCTGGCTGACCTATGATGCCTACTCTATATCCTGCTCGTTGTAAAACTCTCCCAACAACTGCAACACCCATATATGGAGAATCAATATAAGCATCTGAAGTGATAAGAATAATATCTAGTTTTTTCCAACCTCTTTTTTTCATCTCTTTTTTTGTTGTTGGTAAAAACATATGATTCCTCTTAAATTTAT
>JALSME010000041.1 GCA_026987955.1 Sulfurospirillum sp. | reverse complement strand
CAAAATAAAATTAATAAAGGAAATTAAAAATGAAAAAAGTTTTAATAGCATTATCAATCTCAGCAGCAGCACTATTGGCAAGTGGACATGGAGCAGCTTGGAGCTACAAGGGAGATACAGGTCCAGCACACTGGTCAAAACTAGATAAAAAGTTTTTTATGTGTGAAAAGGGACAAAATCAAACTCCAATCAATATAGTAGGTGACTATAAGGTTGGTTTAGAAAAATATACTCTAAATTATGGAAAAACTGCGATAAAGTGGTTTAATAATGGTCATACAGTTGAGGTTGCATTTGCACCTGGTAATACTCTAAAAGTAGATGGAAAAACTTTTGAGCTTAAGCAGTTTCATTTTCATACACCTAGTGAAAATCACATAAATGGAAAAAGTTATCCAATGGAGGCTCACTTGGTGCATTTAAGCGACAAAGGTGAAATTGCAGTTTTGACTGTTATGTTTGTAGAGGGCAAAGAAAATCCATATATGAAAAAGCTTATAGATAAGATGCCAAAACACAAAGGCGAAGAGTATATTATAAAAAGTATGGGATTAAAGCCAGAGGGAATATTGCCAAAAGATATAACTAAGTACTATAGATTTAACGGTTCACTTACAACACCTCCTTGTAGTGAAGGTGTTAGATGGTTAGTTATAAAAGAGCCAGTACAGATGTCAAGAGATCAGTTTGCAGCGTTTGAAAAAGTATTGGATAACAATAACAGACCACTAAATCCACTTAATGCTAGAAAAGTTTTAGAAAAGTAGTTTTACTGAAGGAGGGATGACTCTCCTTCTTGGCAGAGCTTTTTTGTAAAAGCTCTGCCAAGAAGGTAAACTTCTTAAAATTTTCAAAGGAGAGTAGTATGTGCAGTTCGCTTGTAACTAGGCAGATGCCTGAGTTTAAGCTCGATGCTTATGATCCAGTAAGTGGCAAGTATATCACGGTTTGTAGTGATGATTATAAGGGGAAATGGCTTACAGTCTGTTTTTACCCTGGTGATTTTACATTTGTTTGACCTACTGAATTGGCTGCCGTGAATGCAGCATCACATAAGTTTAAAGAGTTAGGTGTAGAGTTGTTAGTTGTATCTTGTGATACTAAGTTTTCTCATAAAAGATTTGTTGAGACCGAACCACTTTTAAAAGATTTTAGTTTAAAAATGGCTGCAGACAATAAACACGAGATGTCACAAGCATTTGGTGTATATAGTGAGAATGATGGAGTTGCTATAAGAGGAAGATTTTTAGTAAATCCAGATGGAACAGTTCTAGCCCAAGAGGTACTGACGCCTCCTGTAGGAAGAAATGTACAAGAGTTTATACGACAAGTAGAAGCTTTTATGCATGTTGCAAAAACTGGCGAAGTTTGCCCAGCAAACTGGAGACCAGGCAAAAAGACACTACCTGTAAATACTGATGCAGAGAAGATGACCGGGAAAGTTGGAGAGTATATCGCTTTAGAAGAGATACTCTCTTAAAAAATCACCCTCCATCAAGGAAGGGATCAATACGTAAAAAGACTTGTGTAGGTTCAGGTTTGAGCAAACATCAAAAGGTGAGTCACTTCAGGCTTCCTTCGTGATATAATGGTTTTTATAGGGAAAATATCACTAGAACTTTAGACAAATTTGGGTACAAAAAAGAGGAGAAACAAGAGGGTGAGTACAAAGTCTTTAAAGTTTAAAAATGATTTAATATACTTTGATAATTCTGCTACATCTTTCCCAAAGCCAGATGAAGTTATATGTGGAGTTGTTAGTGTACTTTCTTGTTATAGTGCAAATCCTGGAAGATCAGGTCATAAACTCTCAATGAGAGCAGGAAAGGCTATTTTTGATGCAAGATTAAAAGTAGCCTCCTATTTTGGTGTGAGTAATCCTATGTCGGTTGTATTTGATGTAAATGCAACCGCTCTATTAAATTTAGCCATAAAAGGTTTTGCATATAAAGGTCTACATGTAATAACATCTTCATTAGAACACAACAGTACCATAAGACCTCTAATGAGATTAAAAAATGATGGGATTATCTCTATGGATATTGCTAGCGGGGATATGCATGGAATTTTATCTATTGAAAATCTTGAAGAGTTAAAAAATAGCAATACTAAATTGCTTGTTATAAATCATACTTCAAATGTTACAGGGGCTACTCAGCCTATAAAAAAGATTTGTAGATGGTGCAGAAAAAATGGCATAGTTACAATCGTAGATGCCTCTCAATCAGCTGGTTTTGAAGATATAAACATGAAAAAAGATTGTATAGATATACTTTGTTTTGCAGGACACAAAGGACTTTATGGACCAATGGGTGTTGGAGGCATGGTTATTAATGACGAATTTGATTATAAGAGAATTAAGCCACTAAAAGAGGGTGGTACAGGTAGCCTTTCTGAAGAGATAACACAACCACAATTTTTGCCAGATATATTTGAAAGTGGAACTCCAAGTCTTCCAATGATAGTAGGACTAAGAGCGGGCATTGAATTTGTAGAAGATAATATGGATGCAATTAAATCAAAAAAAATTGAATTGGAGAAGTATTTTATAGATAAAGCAAAAAATATAAAGGGGATTAAAATATATCCTTCAAAACATAGAAATGGAGTAGTTTGTTTTACGATGAAAAATATATCAGCTTCAAAAATAACTGAAATTTTAAGTGAAGACTATAATATAATGAGTAGACAAGGTTTACATTGTGCACCTTTGGCACATAAAAAAATTGGTACTTTTCCAACAGGAACCGTAAGATTTAGCTTTGGATATAAAAACAGTATCAAGCAGATAGATAAAGCAATAGAAGCACTAAAAGGCATAGAAGTATGAGATTGCTATTGATTGTTTTTTTTAGTTTTACAATTTTATTTGCATGTGATGGTGATTGCATGAAATGTCACCAATCTCTTTTGAAAAATGGTAAATTAGATAGCGATCATGTCATATTGGCAAAGTGTATATACTGCCATAAGATAACTTCAAATGATTTAGAAAAGATGGGTTCTCTTTGTGGGCAAGATTGTTGGGATTGTCATGATGTTAAAAAAACAATGCAAATAAAAATAAAAGAACATTTAGTGCTAGAAAAATGTATCGCGTGTCATTCAAAACTAGAGCGAAATTCAATACTTAAATTTAACACATTAAAAAAAGGATTTTTAAGTGAATAGCTATATACTGTTTTACTCATCAAACTATACTATATGGGCAGAGAATACTCTAAAAGATGCAGGGGTTGAGTGCAAAATGGTAAGTGTACCTAGGGAGGTTAGTTCAGACTGTGGGTACTGTTTGAAAATTAAACCAGAAATTAAAACTCAAGCAAGAGAAATACTCGAAAAAAAGCATGTTCCTATAGAAAATATTG